>DASUMY010000055.1:0-37399 GCA_036277435.1 Sulfuricurvum sp. | reverse complement strand
ACCGCATTGGTCAATTTCCAGCGTCCTCCGTGGTGTGAACATGCCAAGGTACCCGGCAATACACCCTCTGTAGGAACTGCCATAGCAACAAAGTGTCCGCTCTCTAGCCCAGATACCGTATCAACGATTTTAACACGCATTGCATCGCCGCGCTTGAATCCAAGACGCTTAGCATCACCCCGTTTAAATCCAAGTTTTTGTGCATCTTTAGTCGAAATCCAGATCGGATCATGGTTTTGACTGATCTCCATCAAATGCTTCGAGTTTGCTGAACGAGTATGAATATTATACGGCAAACGGAAAACAGTGTTCAACGCAAACGAATTTTCCTCTTTCATATACATGTGATTGACGTGTGATACGATGTGGACCATCTCCGCTTTCTCTTTATCATTACGCGGATAGAACGGCATAGCGTACTCTCTCCACTTCCAATCTGTAGCCCATTGGGTATAGAACTCAAGTTTTTTGGTTAAGGTTGCGAACCCTTCCATTTTTTTGCCATCAATTTCGATACCGATTTTTGTCTCTTTGCCTTTATGATCGACGGCAGTGATAACCCCGCCTGCACCAACACTCATAGAACCGGCATCAAATTTATGGCCGTGTGAAATCACTTCACCGCCTTCCATTTTCAGCTCACGCTCCATCGCATGGTAGATTTTATCTTCTTCCATCCATGCGCCGTGATCGCGTAAATAGGCATAAACCGGGAACTCCTCTTTCATATAACGAGGATCATTCGTTGCCGTCTCTTTAAGTTTTGGCAAGTTATCGCCAAATGCTGCATCATACCACTCTGCGATCGTTACCGGTTTACCTGGATGACGTTTCGATTCCCACATTTTTTTGATGCCGAGAGTTCCATCCGGATCGATATAGTTCACACATAAATCAAACCAGAATTCATTTTCTTCCCACACTTCGCCAAGACCCGATTTGATATGGGCTTCTAGTGTTGCACGGTTAGGGTTTTTAGCTTTCCACCCTGATTTTTCAAGTGCTACGCGTAATACCGGCTGACGGAATGATGTCCAGCGCGCCGGGAACGTTGCTTCAGAGTGCTGGTCATGACGCTCACCCGCAAGTCCTACCGGAAGGACATAGTCCATGTACCAGTTTGTCTCTGACCATACAGGCGAGAGATTCATCGTAAGCTCCATGATCTTCTCGTTTTTCAATACTTCAATCCAGCGGAAACCATCCGGATTAATCCAAACCGGATTGTACATACGAGGAATATATACCGATAGTTTGCTTGGAACTTGCAATCCGCGGTCGTTCCATTTTTTCTGCCATTCTGTATCACTCAAAAGATGCGGCAACAAATAGGACATTTCATACGTTGACAAAGGCCATTCTGGAGGCCAAGTAAGCTCATTCCACACTTTTACTTTTGGTACATCAGAACCAGACGTACCTTGTCCAACGGTAGAACTTCCCCCTTTACCGGATACCGAAATAACGTGCCAGTGGTGGAAGAATGTTCCCCCCTCCGTACCGATAGCACCGCGAAGACCAATACAGAAATACGCTGCACGTCCACCCATCCATGCACCACGATTACCCGCAGCCGCTGCACGCCAGATATACGTAGAGATTGAATCTCCAGCCCAGATAAACATCTCGTATAATTTCTCAAGTTTATAGGCAGGAACATGCGTTTCTTTTACTGCATATTCAAGTGTATACGGAGCATACATCTCTTTTAAGAGTTCAATGTAACTCTCAAAATCTCGCCCTTCCGGAAGTTTAGAGATATACCCTTTTTCAACCATAAAATTCAAATGTTCCGTATCGTTCATCAAGGTTTCCCAGTTGAACCATTTTTTAACAAATTTTTTATCGGTCATATTTTCATTTAGAATACGGTTCGCCAAATAAAGGTAAATCGCTGCCTCTGTTCCCGGCCATGCCGCGATCCATAGATCTGACATCCCCGCAGAGTTGGACATACGCGGATCCATAACAACCATCTTTGCACCCTTTTTACGGGCATCAGCAATAAAACTTGCTGATTGTTGGAAGTAGTGACCAGCATCCGCTGCGTGTGACGAGTTCAGGAAAATCAGTTTCGCATTCGCCCAGTCGGGACTCGTACGGTCATCATTTGCCGTCCAAATCGTCGGTGTACGTCCGTTTGATGAACAGATATTCGTATGAGAGTTGTACGAATCAAGCCCAAGTGTTTCCCATACTTGAGGAACAAATCCATTTTCATTCGGACGGCCGACATGGTACATGACCGATTTACGAGAAAGGTCATCCCCTTTGCGAATTGTATCAGCCATTTTTTTACCGATGGTGCTCATCGCCTCATCCCATGTGGTACGAATCCATTTACCTTCACCACGTTTTGAGCCAGGGGCACGTTTTAGTGGGAACGGAATACGATCCGGATCATACATTTGGGATTGAACTGCATACCCTTTTGCACAGTTGCGTCCGCGTGAACCCGGATGCAATGGATTACCCATGTATTTTTTAACCGTCATCGTTTTTTTATCAACCCATGCCGTCAATCCACACGAGGCTTCACAGTTTGAACATGCCGTCGGAATGATCATAAAATCATTTACTTTGATGCCATCCGGATTTTCTTCGCTTTGTACACCGTGACGGTCAATACCGCCACGTTTCCAGTCGGTTCCATCAAGCTCTTGAAAGCCTTCCCATTGGTCCAAAGGAGGATAAAAGGAAAGAGTATCCGGCGTATTGGTAAATTTGCTGTTCTCTACAGATTCAGCAATGGCATCCGTTGAAAAAACGCCCTTTGCAATCGCGGCACCCGCAACGGTAAATGCAGCACCTTTTAAAAATGTTCTTCTACTTTCTAAATACATCATCTACCTCTTTAGCTCATGCTTAACAATTGTGGGATAACCAGCCAAACATGTTTACTGATCCACAATCCGATTAACGCTGACACAGCAGCGATTTTCAACAAATAATACGATTCTTTTTTAATGCTCAAACATACCAATACCATTGGGACGATAAACGCCAGTAATTGTCCCATCCAGAACATTACGGTGTATTCGCCACCTTTAATATATTCAAGAACCGCCGCTACTTCTTCTGCTTTCATCGGTCCGAAAATCAATTCCGCCATATATAGGATAAACGCTGCAGCAGCACTAAGCCCCAAAATGATCGCCAAATCTTTTTTGATGGCGTTTGAAAATTTGTTCCCGCCCAACAATAACATTGTTGCCGTACCTGCCAAAAGTGCCGCCAAAATCATTTGAGCCGATTCGGTTGGCATTTGCCATAGTTCGCGTGCCGTAGATTGAGCCATCAATCCTGCGGTATACAACGTAACCGGAACGGCTAGCAATACCGTATATCCAAGTAATTTGTCATACATCGCTTCATCTTTTTTCATATAGATGAAATACGCCATGCCTAAAAGCAATCCTACAAATCCTGTTGCCATCCATGCACCGATCGTAATCGCCGATGTCATGTGGGGGTGAAAGAAAATATGCCAGAAACGAAACATCTGATGCAAATCAATCACGGTGAAAAACAAGAAAATGTGAATAAATACGATTGAAATCGCCACTACCGGGAAACGGATGAAACCGGTTTCCTGCGGATATTTTTTTAACAAGAAGAACCCTAGGAAAATAATACCGGTACCGATACTTTTTGCCCACATGTTCATTGTAATAATCCAACCCCAAACAATACCCGGAAGAGCTACGTCGAGTACTACAACCGCATTGGTTGCCGCAATTGATTCATGTACCATTAGTGGCCTCCGATCGGAAGATGTGTAAGATTGTTAAACAATGAATGTCCTTCAGCTCTGAATGATGCCAACGGATTCAAGGTTACATTTCCGCCACCGACATAATAGTGGTGAGGATCGGTCCCTTTTTCCGGTTTGCGTACTTGTACGTTGCCTTGATGCTGTTGGATGTATTTGCTGATGTTAGACATCGGATCATCCAAATCGCCAAAAATATTTGCTTCTACCGGACACGCTACGACACACGATGGCATCATGGCACTGGCAATACGGTGCGCACAATAGGTACATTTATCGGCTGTCTGTGTCTGCGGATCAATATAAATTGCTCCATATGGACATGCCATGACACATCCCGCACATCCAATACAACGCTCTTTGTCAATATTTACAATGCCGTTTTCAATATAGTGCAACGCACTTACAGGACAAATTCGCTCACATGGTGCATTGGCACAGTGATTACAGCGAAGCGGTGTAAAGGTACGTTTTGTTTCCGGAAACGTCCCCACATCCACATATTTTACACGAAGACGCCATGTACTGAGTGGAACTTCATTCTCCACTTTACATGCGATCTCACAGCCCTTGCACCCCATACAAAGGCGAAGGTCTACTAAGAAACCTAGTTGCATATATTCTCCTTAAATTCCTATTGCATTACACAATAATAATTATTTATTGTCATTATAACAGGCTTATAACGGCATTACTGCTAGGTGGATAGTAGCCAAAATAGGTTTAATGCAATCTAAATAAAAGTAATTTTAGTGATCATTTTTTGATAACGAGTTTAATCTGTCTTATCTGGAAACATATGAAGAAAAAAGAGGGAATTTTACCGTCACATACCAAAAGGTATTATGACTCTAAACGGCAGCGGACAGAGGCTTCGTGCGCACCAAGACCTTCGGTATTGGCAATCAAGGCACATGCTTCACCGATTTCACGAATGGCCTGCGCTGAAAACGCAATGATGGACGATTTTTTCATAAAATTTTCGACTCCGAGAGGGGAGTAAAATCGTGCCGTTCCGCCTGTCGGAAGGGTATGATTCGGACCCGCAATATAATCACCTATCGCTTCAGGGGTATTAGGACCTAAAAAGATCGCTCCCGCATGTTTGATCGACGGCAGCAGTTCAAACGGGTTAACCGTTACGACTTCCAAGTGTTCCGGAGCAATTTGGTTCATCAGATCAATGGCTTCTGTCATCGTAGATGCTATAATAATCGCAGCCCTCTCATCAATCGATTTGCGGGCAATCGCTTCACGCGGAAGTTTCTTTAGCCATGTCTCAATTTCAATGACACATTGATCGGCTACCGCTTGGGACGTGGTAATTAGAATGGAACTCGCCATCTCATCGTGTTCTGCTTGTGACAAAAGATCGATAGCGATATGGCGCGCATTGGCACTCTCATCGGCCAGAACCCCAATTTCACTCGGACCTGCAATCATGTCAATATTAACTTCTCCAAAAACCATTTTTTTTGCGGTTGCAACAAAAATATTGCCCGGGCCCGTAATAACATCGACTTTGGGGATGGTCTGGGTTCCATACGCCATAGCTGCAATCGCACTCGCCCCTCCGACTTTAAATACTTCCGTTACTTTGCATAAATGGCACGCTGCTAGCAACAATGCATTAGGTTCATTATCAGGCGTAGGAGTACAGACGATTATTTCATCAACCCCCGCTACTTGAGCCGGGATCACATTCATCAATAGTGAACTGGGATATGCGGCCTTTCCCCCAGGAATATAAAGTCCCGCCCGATCAACCGGCGTGACTTTTTGTCCCAAAATCGTACCGTTTGCTTCCGTGTCAAACCAGCTTTTAGGAAGTTGCTTTTCATGATACGCCCGAATACGATCGTAGGCCAAATGAAGTGCTGATTTAAGATTCGGTTCTAAGGCATCGTACGCATTTTTCATCTCCACAGGATCGATGCGAAGGTCAGAACCGCTCTTTGGCGACCATCTGTCAAATTTTGAGATATGACGCATCAGCGCTTCATCTTTGTCACTTCGAATTTCGTCAATAAGTCCTTTGACAATAACAGACACATGTTCCATATCCATCTTGCCGCGATTTAACAAATCACTAAAAACCGTTTGAAAATCGGTATCGTTCGTTTGGATAATAGTCATAGTGTCCCTTTTTTACTTTTTAACTGATGTTTTTTTGTATTCTTGCTTAACGATGTCCAAGGCCTCTAGAAAATGCCCCGTATCAATGGCCCCCATTACCGGTTCAAACAACGGTTCACCATCACTTTTCAAAAACCAAGTCGCAGGGGTGCCTCCTACGTATAAATCACGCGGGAAAAGAGGATTTTCATCCACATAGACGATAGCAGCTACATAGTCGGTATTGATTTTTTGAATCACTTTGGGATTTTTCAGCGTCGTGGTTTCCAACTGAACGCAATAGCGGCAATTGTGATTTGAGATGATAAACATCATCGGTTTGTTCAACGCCTTTGATTGTTTAAGGGCGCTTGCATAGTCTTTTTCCCATTTAATCCCATTCCCAAAAACGGCGGCAAGGGTCAATCCCAGCAAAAATAGTATTCTCATCATTTTTTTACCTTTTTAATGATCTCTTTGGCAATGGCATCTACATCTTTATCCGTAACATCAATGACGATGTCCGCCACTTTTAGATACATCGGAAGCCGCTCTTCATAGAGGGCCCGCGCTTTTTCGATATCTTGAAACAAAGGGCGTTTACGAAGCTTTTTGTTTGCATCCGGATGCGCCAAAATACGCTCATAAATCGTATCAAACGGGGCATTAAGCAATACTACGGTCCCAATTTTTTTCATTGCAGGAACCTTAAAGAATCCTCCACCTGTGGATACGACTGTCCCGTCAACGTTTTTCTTCAACCAGCGCGCTGTTTTGCGCTCAAGAGAACGAAAGTATTCTTCTCCCTCTGCTGCGAATATCTCTTTTACCGAACGGTTCTCAATACTTTCAATAATATCATCCGTATCCAAAGCCATCATATTGGTCCGCTTCACAATTGCTCGTGCGACGGACCCTTTTCCGACTCCCATAAATCCAATTAATACTATATTTTTCATATTTGCAACACTTTAAATTATAATGACGCAATCATAACACGCATAAACTTAGGAGTGACTCGTGAATCTTTATGCCCTTAACGATCCAAAACCAAATACGGAAATCTTTCAAACGCTTCATCAACACGGTAGGCTCAAAATTGAAGCGATACGCTCCCATCTGACACAGCCCGGAGAAGTGTACGATCAAAATGAAGATGAATGGGTTATATTGCTCCGCGGCAACGCTGGATTGAAGATCAAAGATACTATGGTTCACCTGCAAGCAGGCGAATGTGTTTTTCTACCTAAGCACACGCCCCATCAAGTTCTTTCAACTTCGGATGATGCACTTTGGCTGGCCGTTTTTAGCTCTTAAACTCATTAATATGTGATTGAAGCGCTTGCGCAACGTGCAGCAGCTGTTCAGAATCTTTTTCAATCCGTTCAACACTTTTTTGATTCGATTTAGACACATCATTAATTTGTGCAATTTGATCAATAATCCATTCAATGTGATCTACCATTTTAACGGAATCACTGTAAGAATGTTGAGCAACGACAACCGAATTTTCCATTTCTAATGAGGTGGTCGATATTTTTTCTTCTACTTCACGCGATATATCGGTTAATTCATTCATTTTAATCGCATTTTGGCCGATTCTATCACTCACATCGTTAATCGACTGAACAATCGTGCTGACACTGATTTCAATTTCGGTCAGACTTTTTTGAGTCCGTTCGGCAAGTTTACGCACTTCATCCGCTACAACCGCAAATCCTCGTCCATGTTCCCCTGCCCGAGCTGCTTCAATGGCTGCATTAAGGGCTAAAAGGTTCGTTTGTTCTGCTATATCCTTGATGACCCCAAGGACATTTTTCACTTGATCGGCATCTTGCCGTAATCCCATCAATTGAGACGACATCTCATTTTCGGTTTCAATATAACCATCCACTTCGTTCACTAAACGGTCCAAAGCCCCTTTAGCGGTCACCAGTTCATTATTCGCATTCGTGATATTGCTTTGCGTTTGTTCCGAAATGATAATAGCAGCAGAAAGAATCTCTTTAATGGAATGACTTTTCTGCGTGGTTGCCTGAACAATAGTGCGTTCCTGATCTACTCCTTCTGAGATACTTCTGGTTTCCATCGTAATCGTCGTCGCAATCGTACTGTTTTTAACGCCAAGCGATTTCACTTCATTGACGGTTTCTTGAATCATCGACACAAAATTATTAACCGCACTTGCCGCTTCGGAGAATTCATCTTTTTTCGTGATTTCAAGCCGTTTTGTCAAGTCTTTATCCCCACTCACCAAGGCAGAAATACGATTGCGCAATTCAGCCAGCGGAAGCAATACTTCTCGGCTGAAAAAGATATTTAGCACAACGACAAAAGCAATCACCACAATCCCCAATGCGACCAATAAAACATGCTGTGTATTCTCAATGGCGATATCGTTTTGCTCCAATGAAACCACCAAATCCATCACACCCAGCACCGTTCCGGTCTGAACATTGGTATGACAAGCAAGACATCTCTCTTCTGCAATAAGCGGTTGGAGAAGACGGATGGTATGTCCTTGATCACTGTTCTCGATCACTTCCGGTTTTTTATTCTCAAAAACTTTTTTAATCAGTAAATCGTCACTCATTGGGGCATGTGTTCCAAATAAATCGTTCACGGCCACCGAACGTTGAACACTAATCTGAGTAATTCCCTCAATCTCTTTGGCCCGTTCAATCGTTTCGGCAACAACTTTTGGATCGCCGGCCAGCATGCTTTGCGATAACGTTTGAAAGATAGATTGACTCAACATCGTTAAGGAACGTTTTGACGTTTCATTCGAAAAATCATGAAATGTCACACTCAAATATCCGTATATGGCACTTAAAGCGAGAGCACTAAACAGCAACGTTGAAAAAATAATTTTTGATTTAACCGTAGAAAGCATCTTTAACTCCGCTTATTTTTAATTATTAATTGAAAAACTTATTGTACCGTATAATGATCCCCATTATGAGGGTTCGTTACAATTCCCTGCATCGTTTGCATCTTCACAGGAAGATTCATCGGACGGCGCATGGAAATCGGGTCCACTTTGCTCACGCTGAAATGCAAATGAGGTCCGCTGCTATACCCTGTGTTTCCGGAATAGGCAATCAACTGCCCTTTTAAAACTTTATCACCAATACGAACGGCACTTCCCCCCTGTTTTAAATGATAATAGTTTCCCATCGTCCCATCTTCATGTTCAATAATCACATAATTGGCATATTGACGGTATTCCGGGCTAGCACCCCCCATCGTATTTGAAACCTCCGCTCCCACAACAATCCCTTCGCGTGCCGCAAAAATAGGGGTTCCTATCGGAAGCGGAAAATCCACAGCATAGGCCGATAGCCCTTTGTGGGACGTATTGCCGTGATACCCTTGCGAAACATAGACATTCGACCCTTTTCTAAAAGGTAGTCCGTAAACATACCCATCATTATGTTTGGCAAACGGGGATCCTCTCACCCACCCGTAGGATGAGCGATAATCAATCGCTTTCATACTATCGATTCGGTTAAGAACTAAAATTTTCTTTTTGCTTTTTCCTGCCAATTCGGTTATGAACGGAAGGGGTAAGGACGTAGATAGATTCGTAATGCTTTGAAAATCAAGACTGAGTGTCACGCGATAAGGATTTAAATTTTCTGCCTCAAATTCAATTCCTCCGTTGGGGGTGACTTCGGCGGTTAGGATTACACTGTTACGAGAACCGATTTTGGCCATTCTTTTAATCTGCTGTACTTCTGAACGCTTTAAAATACGCAAATGCTCTTCATAGGCCTGCTCTTGCTCAATCGCAATTTGAATACTTTTTTGTTCCAATTCCTGTTCATCACACAACACATCAAGGGTTTTAATCGGATGATTCACAAAATTCTTTTGATAATAGGCAATGGCTTCAGATCGTACGCGAGGATGATGCAGCGGCTCCAAAGGTATCGAAGCCAACTTTTCAAATCTTTTTTTATCCCCTGTTTCCATCGACGTGGATAATGATTTTCGATACAGCTTATAAATAGACTCTTGCTGCGTAGAGAGTCTCCTGAGCTCTTTGAGATACCCATTCAAAAGTTCAGGATCCGTTTTCGAAGATTTGGCCAGAACCTCACCCACTTGCAACGTACTCTCCACTCCCTGGCAAAAACGTTCAATCATTTTTGGATCGCTACTCTCCAGTGCCGTCTCATCGAGTTGAGAAAGTTTATGTGCGTTCAGCTGCAAGGGCTCAGCGAGTGAATAATAAGGAAGTTTATCTTGGGCATAAAGCAGCAGAGTGCTCAGCACTAGGATTATCAACGCTTTTTTCACTCTGCCTCCTTTTCTACTGCTTCGTACTTATTACATTCTATAACTTTGTCATTCTTATTTTAACATAGCTAATAAGGATATGTGGGGGCGAATGCTATAATACTTTATATTTTTTCTTTGGGGTAGTTCATGTCCAAACGTATTTTAGAGGTAATCAAGCCGGGTGTTGTATTCGGTGACGATCTTAAAACCTTGTTTGCCATTGCAAAAGAAGAGGGTTATGCGCTTCCGGCCGTTAACGTCGTCGGCACAGATTCAATCAATGCGGTTCTCGAAGCGGCAAAAGTGGTTAATTCACCGGTTATCATTCAATTTTCCAATGGCGGTGCCAGTTATTATGCCGGTAAAGGTCTCAGCAATGAGAATGAAAAAGCAGCCATTGTCGGCGCCATCAGCGGTGCATTGCATGTACATATGATGGCTGAAGCGTATGGAATCCCTGTTGTATTGCATACCGATCATGCAGCGCGTTCTCTTCTTCCGTGGATTGATGCTCTGCTTGATGCAGGAGAAAA
This sequence comes from Sulfuricurvum sp., assembly GCA_036277435.1. Lineage (GTDB taxonomy): Bacteria > Campylobacterota > Campylobacteria > Campylobacterales > Sulfurimonadaceae > Sulfuricurvum. Next base: position 26,695 of record DASUMY010000055.1, on the reverse strand, counting down.
ACATTTTCAAACCCATGGCAAACCATTGTTTAGCTCTCACATGCTGGATCTTTCCGAAGAGAGTCTTGAAGAAAACGTCGCAACGTGTGTTCGCTATTTGGAACGTATGTCTAAGATCGGAATGACCCTGGAAATTGAGTTAGGGGTAACCGGCGGTGAAGAGGACGGTGTAGACAACACCAATATCGATAATTCCCTCCTATACACTCAGCCCGAAGACGTCGCCTATGCGTATGAACAATTGATGAAAGTAAGTGAAAACTTTACGATTGCCGCATCATTCGGTAACGTTCACGGCGTTTACAAACCGGGAAATGTTGTATTAACCCCCATCATTTTGGATAATTCACAACGTTATATCCAAGAAAAATTCCATACGGCAGCAAAGCCGGTCAATTTCGTCTTTCACGGTGGATCAGGATCAACATTGGAAGAGATTCGCGAAGCGATCAGCTACGGTGTCATCAAGATGAATATCGATACCGATACCCAATGGGCAACGTGGGAAGGGGTCAAGAACTATTATGAAAAATACCGTGATTATCTTCAGGGGCAAATCGGGAATCCTGAAGGGGAAGAAAAACCGAATAAGAAATATTATGATCCGCGAAAGTGGTTGCGAGATGGCCAAAAAACGCTAGTTGAACGTGTCAAAACAGCATTTAATGATTTGAATGCAATAGATAGAAACTAACTAGTTTCGTCATTCCGTGCACCGGCACGGAATTCATGCGTAAAAAATCAGATACCGTATCAAATACGGTATGACAAAAAACGTATTTACTTATTGTAAGTAATTTTAGCTTTTGCTTTCAAAGCATTCATTTTCTTTTCCATAAACGCTTTAAATTTATCCATTTTCAATCGTTGTTCAATAAACGCTTTCACTTCATCAAAACTCATTTTTTGTGCCGATTTTTTATCTTCGATATAGATAACATGATATCCGAATTGACTTTGGACCGGTTCAGAAGAGATCGTTCCTTCTCTCATCGAAAATGCCGCATCATTGAAAGATGGAACCATTTGTCCGCGTGTAAAGTAACCTAAATCTCCGCCTTTTGCAGCGCTCGGCCCTGTTGATTTTGATTTCGCTTGCGCTATAAACTCGGCTTTGAGTTTCTCTCCGCTAAGCCCTTTTAAACTACGGATAACCGCTTCCGCATCTTGATTTGTTTTCATGAGAATATGACGTGCATGCACTTTTTCTTTGTCAACAAATTCATCAGCATTAGCATCGTAATATGCTTTTACCTCTTTTGCATCGACTTTGATAGATTCGAACTGCTGTTGTTCCCATACTTTTGCAGCAAGCTGCATTTTCATCCGTTCCATTAGCACTTGAAATTCTTGCTTGTATTCTTTTGAATCCAAAATACCGTTCTTCTTGGCGTCATCAAACACCAATTGTTGAGCAATCATCCCTTCAATAATACGTTGACGTAATTCATTTTGTTTATCCGCTGGGAGTGAATCAAATCGCCCCTGCGTCCCTTCCATCAAAACTTTATTAACCTCATCTGAGGTAATAGCATCACCATTGACTGTTGCGATTACTGCTGCACTGGCCATAGAACCGCTCAATAACACGCCCAGTGCCCACATGGTAAATTGTTGTTTCATTCGTTTTCCTTCTTTTATCTTCACGTACGATTTTTATTGTTCGAATTATATTACAATTAAGAGAATAACGTATACGAATTAATGAATATTAAACACTCTTATTTACTTGCTTTTGGTGTGACATTGTCAAATAGCGATTAATAGTTTGCAGTAAAAAGTTTTTGTCTATCGGTTTCGCAAGATGCGCATCCAAACCGGCCCCTATAATTCGTTCTCTGTCCCCAATCAACGCATGAGCAGTCAACGCGATAACGGGGGTAAATTCCCGGTTGTTGCGCTTATCAATCTCTTTAATAAGTCGGTTTGCCGTCAAACCGTCCATTACCGGCATGTCAATATCCATCAGAACCAGATCAAACGGCTCTTTTAAATAGGCATCTACGGCTTTTTGACCGTTATCCACCGTCGTCACTCTGAAATTATTCTGCAATAAAATGGTTTCTAACAATCGAAGATTGATCAGATTGTCTTCAGCTACGAGAATTTTAGCATCCTGCACGTGCTGAATACTTTTTTCTTCTCGTTTTTCAATCACCGACTCTGCAGGAATGGTATTGCGCACTTGCAATAATACTTTGTACAAAGAACTGGGGATAAGGGGAAGCGTTAACAGCATAGATCCAACCACTTCTCGCACGTTATCCGCCTGGGTACCGTGTCCTGAATCGAGTATAGGAATAATCTGTAACTGCGGATAAGTAGTTTTGAGCGACTCTATCTGAGATTTCGCTATATGAGGAACATCCAAAAATAATGCATTGCACTGCTGTAATTCTTGATTCAGCAATGATGGTGTCGTCATAACATTCACGGCAAAGTGTTCAAGATATTTATGCAGTAAAGCGCTCTGAGCAGAAGCCGCATTTTGCGAATAAATCGCCGCACGTGTCCCGTCAATGATGGATTCAAAATTTTCTCTTTCGTGAACAGGATGGATGATACGAAAGGAGAAACGGGATCCTTTCCCTATTTCAGAAGCCAGCATCAAATGTGAATTCATCATATCAATGTATTTATGACTAAGGCTGAGTCCAATCCCCAAGCCGTCTTTCCCCTGCCTCTGATTTTCCCATGCAGAGGCAAATGGCCGAAGCAGCGTTTTCATATGATCACTATCGATCCCTATGCCCGTATCGCTGATAGCATATTCCACTTCTATGGTTTTGCTGCCATTGTTAACCACCAAAACTTCCAAAAGAACCTGTCCCTGTTCATCGGTAAATTTAATCGCATTTTGTATCAAGTTGCGTAATATGGCTAAAATTTTGTCTTGATCGCCAATTATGGATTTTGGAAGCTGAGGATCGATAAAGACAAGCCACTGAAGTTGTTTGCTCATCGCCAAATCATTAAACTGCATTGAAAAGCTTTCCAATACGTCAATGGGCTGAAACGGGTGCAAATTACTATGGATACTGCCGCTTTCGACCTGCATCAATTCTAAAAGATTTTCTATATTTCGCATCATGGATAGAGCACTTTTATTGGCCATATCCGCATATTCTTGCTGCCAGGAACTTAGCGGGCTCCCTTTTAACAAATCGACAAAGCCGATAATCGCATTCATCGGTGTTCGAAATTCATGAGACATGCTCGTCAAAAATTTCTTTTTAAACCGCTCAAAATAACGTTCTGCTGCACGCGCTCGTTCAATAACCGAAGTATCCCTCAGCACAACAGCAACGATAGGTTCATTTTCTAAGAGAATCACTTCAGAACGAATAGCCACATCATATTCATGATTACGCCCTATTACTTTTCCTCGATACTCATTCGACTGCGATAGCAAAAATGATAGGTCTACCCCCTGGGGACGGAGCCACTCGTCCATAGGAGCCACATCGGAGAGGTTGTCGGCTGCAAAAAGGGCAAAAAAAGGCGAATTAGCTCCGACAATCTCACCCGAAAAATACGTATAGACCATTGGATCGCTGTGCAAATGGGCACAGGAAGTCAACATCCCTAATGATGCAGAAAATTTTTCTTTAAATTTGTCTGTATATACCATGAAATTGCATCCTGCGTTCAAACTTTCAGATATTTATGAAGAATATATTCGAGCTTCTCACGCGTTAACGGTTTGGAAAGATAATCATCCAGCCCTTTGGCCAGAATGTATTCACGATCCCCCTCCATGGCCAACGCAGTTAGCGCGATAATCGGCATACGACCCGTTCGAGCCGGGCCTTCTTCCGCTTTAATTTCCTGTGTTGCCAAGATACCATCTTTTACCGGCATATCAATATCCATAAAAACAATATCAAATTGTTGATTTCGGCACGCTTCAACAGCTTGATCACCATCGGATGCCGCTACAACATTCAAACCGTATTCTTTCAGCAGAAGTTTGATCAGCCGTTGATTAATTAAATTATCTTCAACGATAAGGGCATTAATACCTCGCGGTAACAACGGCACACTGTTTTCAATCGCTTGAGGCAATTTCAAAATTTCTATTAAATGCGATAATAATGTTGTCGGCAAAAGTGGCTTTGAAAGACCGCTATCAATAACATGAAGCGTACGTGCTTGCAGTTTTTCATGTTGATCCAGCAATAAAACCGTTTTACAAGAGCGCTTCATCGTAGAGAGTTTCAAAATCCAATCACTCTTCTCTTGGGGGGCAATAAAATAAACCACATCAGCATCATTAAAAACCGCATCGTCAATGACGTTCGTTTTTGTCACACTTAAACCAAAGCTGCGTAAATAATTGGTTAAATGATTGGCATCATCCAACCGTTTTTCATCCAACAAAACCACTTTTGCCGTATTGGCATTAATCATTCGCATCGCCTGATCGGATGATCCTTCGAGCGTTAATGCGAAACTGAACGAGGAGCCTTTGCCCTCCTCGCTCGCAATTTTCAACTCGCCGCCCATCAAACTGATCAGTCCATGAGATAAACTCAATCCTACCCCTAAACGATTATCGGCATGGTCACCGGAAACAAAAGGGCGTGTTATATAGCTGAGCTCATTTTTGCTAATCCCTTTGCCGGTGTCTTTAATACTGAAACCGATATTGCTGCTTCCCGTTGTATTGCGCTTTAAAAGCTTAACCTCGATATTGATTCGTCCTTGCGGTGCTGTAAACTTTAATGCATTGTTGAAAAGATTACTCAGCACTTGTTTTATTTTTCGGCTGTCTCCCACCAAATGGGTCGGAAGCTTCGGATCAATAAAAAAATGGACATTTATCCCTTTGTCATTTCCCAAAGATACACATCCGAGCGCCATTTCTTCCATTTCAGTAATAATGTTGAAATCCGTTTTGCTGATGGTCAACCGCCCTGTCTGCATTTGCGCCAAATCAAGAAGATTTTCAATATTGGACATCAAATTGCGAGCGGAACCCTGTACCGAATGGATATATTCAAGCTGGGTATCTGTTGGAGCCGTTTTCGAAAGAAGATCCACAAACCCCAATATCCCATTCATCGGTGTACGAAATTCATGTCCTATATTGGCTAAAAACTTCGTTTTTTGTTTCTCAACCTCAACGACTTCATCCTGCAATGCAACCACTTTACTGCGATCTTCAAGTCTCAGCAAGTACAAATCGCTCGACCCTTGATTTAAAAGCGTAGACGTTGCAAGCATCGAATGACGATTTCCTTTCGAATCCATAATTCCCAAACCATACCCATTGGGGCAATGAGTCCGGATATAATCCAGCCAGCTTTTATCATACTCAGTAAAAACTTCTTCATCTTCATCATTGAATAACTCACGGATACTCTCATATTTAGTCCGCAATTCTTCGATACTTTTCACTTTCACAAGGGAAAAGAAGGCTTTGTTCGCCCCGATCCAACCACTCTCTTTGGTAAAAAATAAAATAGCACAAGGGTCTGTATCAAGGATTTTATAAAAAAGGTCTTTATCAATATTGTATTCAGTAGCTTGTATGTCAGCAGTCGATTTACTGCCTATTAAATTCGAAATCCATTTTATAAACTCCAATTTTTTCTCCTGCACTTAAGATCACATTTCACAACGTTAGTCGGATATTGTAACACAAATATTGCGAGTGATGGTTTATCACATAATGCTACAATACGCTAAAAATTGAGTTTACCCTAATGAAAAAAGCTACCAAGCAAGAAATCGAAGCCATCAAATCTGCGTTAATAGAGCGATATGATGATGCAGTAACCGAACTGACTTATCATAATGCCTATGAATTGGTGATTGCGGTTGCTCTCTCGGCACAATGTACCGACAAGCGGGTGAATCTTATCACGCCGGCACTCTTTGAAGCGTATCCGACTCCGTACGCTTTAGCCGATGCCGATTTGGAACAGGTTAAAAGTCTCATTCAAAGCTGCTCTTTTTTTAACAATAAAGCCATTAACCTCATTGCTATGGCAAAACGGATTGTTGACGTCTACAAGGGGGAAGTCCCCTTGGATGAAAAAGAACTTGTAACACTAGCCGGTGTAGGACAGAAAACGGCTCACGTTGTTTTAATCGAATATACCGGAGCCAATCTAATGGCGGTTGATACCCACGTTTTCAGGGTCAGTCATCGCCTTGGATTGAGCGATGATCTGACTCCCGCAGCTACCGAAGCAACCCTGGTCAAAAAGTTTAAAACGAATCTCCATCAGCTTCATCAGGGGATGGTTCTATTTGGACGTTACATCTGTACGGCCAAGAATCCTAAATGCGATACCGACTGCTTCTTGGGTGAGTACTGTAAAACTAAGCAAAGTTTTAAACCTAGATAAGGTAGAATGAATTTATGATTTATACAATAGTACCGCTCATCGTCATCATAATGTTTACTGGATGTTTTAATGACAGAGGGGTCAGTTTACGATACTACAATGATTGTGAAGAGTATTATGATGCGCAGGGTTATTATCACAAAAAATGCGATCCTAATATTATGGACTACAGTGATGTCAAAAAAGCGCTTACGCCGCCCGCTTCAGCGGCTGAGCCAAAAGTATGGTAAAATTTATTAATTATTTACAAGCGATAAATGTCGCAAAGTTTGCCCATCGAAACAGAACATCGCAGCTTGAAAAGCCGCTTTTTTTAGCCATTGCAATATTTTCTTCCATCGTGTAAGGAATCAGTACATTTTCGAGAGCTTCCCGTTTTTGGACAATTTCGTATTCGCTGTAGCCCTGCTCTTTTTTGAAATCGTAATAACAATCAATGAGCTGCTTGTTTAGTTTGGCATTGTCACTCAGTACTTTTTCACTAAAGATGAAAACTCCTCCCTCTTCCAGGGAATCATAAATTTTACATAATAGATTTTCACGCACCATCGGACGGATGAATTGCAGCGTGTAGTTGCATACAACTGCGTTTGTTCTCCCAAATGGGTACTCTAAAATATCCCCTTCAACAAGCAAAATTTTTGATCCGTACGCTTCGATCTTTTTACGCGCATGGTCGATCATTGCCGGTGAATTATCAATCCCGATCAATTCAACCGATACAGACGATTTCAAGGAACGTTCAACATCCAAAAGCAACGACGCCGTTGAACATCCAAGATCAATGAGCCGTCCACCCTCTTGCAATGCATTCATCGAAAATCGCCGGGTCAATTGTTGCGATTCTTTATAAAAAGGGACAGATCGACTGAGCATATCATCAAATACGGCTGCAACGTCTGCATCAAACTCGAATTGCTTGGAAATAGGTTTCGTAAATAAGGTATCGGTGTTCATAAGTGGTATTGTAGCGAAAAGAGAGATTTTTTGAGGAAAGGAGGCGCGACGAAACACCAAACTGCACCTCTCCTCAAACATGAAAGTCAAAGCAAAATACGGTCCAATTTTAAAAAAGTGTAGGGATGATCTCTTGAGCTTTTTTCATTTTTGCGACAGAACTTTTGTTCTCTCCAAAAAAGGCGATCTCATTCTCTCTCAAAATGCGAATCATATTCGTTGTCCCTTGAACCCCGACCGGATCACCGGCAGTAAAAATATAGGTTTGAGTTTTATCAAGAATATTACGCGCCAATCCGCGCGTAATAATATCACGCAGCATCTCTTCTTGTTTCGCTTTTTTCGTCAAAAAAGCAGGTACAACCCCCCATACCAAGGTCAGCAGCCGTGCGACACGCTCATCATGCGTTGCCGCATAAATTGTCATCTTCGGACGATAACGGGCCAATTTTTTAGCCGATTGACCTGATGTTGTCATCGCGATAATCCCTGACGCATGCAATGCATCTCCCAAGCGGACTGCCGACTCATTGACAATATCCATCGCATCAAAATGTTCAAATTGTACGAATTTATCAAACGGGTATATATCCTCAATCGATTGAATCGTATTCACCATCGTCTCGATAACCAACACCGGATTGTGTCCAACGGCCGATTCTTCCGATAGCATGACCGCATCCGTACCGTCCAGCACCGCATTGGCTACGTCGCTTATTTCAGCACGGGTTGCTGTCTCTTTTTCCGTCATCGATAACAGCATTTGGGTTGCTGTTATAACGGGCTTTGAACACTCATTGGCTTTGCGTATGAGCATCTTTTGAATAGCGGGAACTTTGTAATAGGGCACTTCAATACCCAAATCTCCCCGAGCCACCATCAATCCATCGGAATGTTCTAAAATTTCATCAATATTTTCAACGGCATCAAATTTTTCGATCTTGGCCAACAACTGCACCTCGCCATTACAGCTGCGGACGATTTCGCGCGCTTGAATCATGTCCTGCGCATTTTGAACAAACGATATCGCCATATAATCAACACCGTTCGCAATACCCCAGGCCATATCCAAACGGTCTTTGGGTGTTAACACATCAATGCCCAAGCGCGTATTCGGAAAGTTCACCCCTTTTCTCGAGGTTAATATCCCTTTGTTTTCAATCATGGTCCGTATAAAATCGGTTTCACACGCGACAATACGGGCGCGAATATTTCCATCATACAGATAAATGGCATCCCCGATGGTCAGCCTCTTTAAAATATCACTTTGATTGATGCACGTCCGATAGTGGTGCGCCCCAACCTTCTCCCCTTCAATCGTTTCATAGTACAAATCAAGGGTATCGTCTGGATCAAGATGAAAATCTTCTTTCAGATTTCCGATACGAATTTTTGGACCGCAAATATCCTGCAAAACACCGACGATCAGCCCTGTTTCACGCATTGCCTGCCTAATATTATTCAGTACAGTCGCATGGTACTCGTGTGTGCCGTGTGAAAAATTAAGGCGAAACACATTGACACCGGCTCGAATCATAGACGATAATATTTCTACACTCTGAGAAGAGGGTCCGACTGTTGCCAAAATTTTGGTTCGCTTCTGCATCTTTTTTCCTAATCAAATCGTATGAATTTTTAGGATAGTAGCACATTTTGATTACAATTGTTTTATTTTTGACGATATACCAAATGCCATCTCAGCGATTATAGAGGTGTGTTTGATTACAATAATTAAATATTCATCGCACTGGAATCTGCTTAACCTATGACAAAAAGAGCTATTGAAACGGACATTGTTTTAATCGATATCATCGATTTTTCGCGTCTTGAAATGTCTAAACAACTTGAGCTCATTACGTTTCTTTCTCAAAGTTACAAAAAAATGATTCGAAAAATGTTAGAAAATTCAGGGATACCATTGGAAAAAATGCTTCAGGGAATTATCCCTACGGGTGATGGTTTTTATTGTATTTTACACCCTAGACTCAAAGGATTCGGCCCCATCCTCGGTCTCTCTTTTATCCATTTTTCTGATTTTATCACTAAAGAGTTCCCTTATTTTCAGGGGATACGCGTTGCCGTCCATACCGGTCAAGTGCACCGGTTCGAAGACATTTTAGGGCATAACAATTTCGTCGGAGATGGATTAAATGAATGTGCTCGCTACGTAGAAATTAAAAACTTGGTTACCAACACCGTATTCATCTCCGATACCGCATTTAATTTTTTACAAACTTTTTTAGAAGAGCATCCCGATTTTGCGGCACTGCTTAAAAAACGTGAATTTCGATACAGTGCCCTGCATACGTTCTACGACAAACATCAATATGCACGCCATGGCTATATGATCTGGATGCGTCAAGGTGGCATTATTCCACCGCCGAAACAAGAATGGTTGATACCATATAAAAGGAGTAACCGTGCGATTTAACATCGATGAATACGCTAAAACATTCAAAATGTCGAAAGAGATGATTCAAAATAAAATTCGTACCAAACGGCTTAATTATATTATCGAGGGGGGGATCACCTATATTATTGTCCCCCGCAGTTCACTCTCCGAAGATAAACAACGGGAAATTCTCGAATCTACAAAAGTATCTTCTCCTGGAAGCGTATCAAATACAACATCGTCCAAAACCAGCGTCGGTATGATCATCTCCTTATATCAGAAAGAGAATCAGCATCTTAAACTCAAAATCAAAGAACTGGAAGGAAAAATAGACCGTCTCGTCAATGATAAAGAACAGATGCTGATCGCCGAACGGCAACGCATTGAAGAAATATATAACACCAAAGATGAACAACTCAAAAATATTTTGGAAGTTCTCAGCAGCAAATTAAAGCTCTCCCATCAAAATACCGTTCATGATGTTGATGTCACCCAACCAAATGCAATTTCCATGGGCTCAACAGGAGTAATCGAACTCAAACGGTATCTCAAATTTATCGGCATTGGAAGCGAAGAGCGCAAAGCCGTCCGCCGCCGTTTTGCAGAACGATACGGAAGTGATGTACGCATTATCCAAAAAGAAGGGGAATTTTACGTCGACCTTTCTAAATTCGACTACACAGATCTCCTCTAGTCTCTCTCGAGGCTATTAACCTCCCATTTCAAACCTATATACAGCATCATAAAAAATTTTACTTTACCTATCTAAGCGAATCAAGACTTAAAAATATACGTTAAACTGTATAAAATATATTTTAAAACTTATTTTAATAAATATAAAAATGATATTGACGATATTTAAATGTATATAAAAAGTATTTAAAAGTATTTTAAATACCAAATAGACTTCAAATATACAGTTTAATGTTTAATTTAAGAAATTAGCAATACAATGAGACAATGGAAATGAATGATCTTTTTAATCTTCTTCACAATGCTGTAGAAGCGCAATACAACGGAAAAAAGATTTCCCAGAAAGAGATGGCAAAAAAATTGGGAATCTCTATGCGCTCCTACCAAGATTGGCGATTAGGGAACGCGAAACCTCAAGCGGCAAAAGCCGTTTTAGACATGCTTGGAATGTTGGAAGATGATGAGATCATTCGCGTTGTTCGAAAAATAAATAGATTGGGGAGTGGGCAATGAATGGTTTAAGCGAACAAGAACGTAACGGATTAGACGATGTTTTTTTATCCATTACTTCGACACGTCCCTCGTTCCTGAAATGGAAAATATCCCAGGGGCACAGCTATGTAATCTTACACGGGAAAGAAGCGTTTAAAACCCTTATACCCGCATTTCCGCTCCATCTAAGCGTCAAAAACACGCTAAAAACCATCATTTTTCAAAAGAATTGTCAAAAAATAGAAAAATGAAGAAAAAATTAAGCTAAGAGATATTAAAGTATTCGCGTTTGAATTGCTTATCCTTCCATTCCTCGTGGATTGGGAGCTTCAAGCGAATATCATCTATCTAACTTAAAGGTAATAAATGAACAAAGCTCAGTTCGTAGAATTGGTACAAAAAAGCGGCGGTTACAAAACTAAAGTTGAAGCTGAAACAGCTATTAAAGCGTTTACAGAAGCTGTAACATCAGCTCTTGTTTCTAAAGAAGAAGTTTCATTGGTAGGTTTTGGAAGTTTTGCAGCATCACTTCAAAAAGGTAAAAGCGGTACTGTACCTGGTACAAGCAAAACATATAGCACTGCAGATAAAATGGTCCCTAAATTCAAACCGGGCAAAAGTCTTAAAGACAGCGTTGCTGCTGCGAAATAATCACCTTCGCAATGCCGAGGATTTTTCCTCGGATTTTAAATCTTATTCCTCTCTTTATTCTTCTGTAATATAGGTTATAATTATTCATTGTCAGATTAAGAGGTTTTTTGTGCTGTCTTCTTTCTTCTCAAGCCTCATGCCATTCAAAAAAACTATTATGAGCTCCTCCGAAGATATAAATAAAGTATTCGTATCCAAGCAGCGTACCGCATTGAATCATTTTATTCTCCAAGAGGATGGAGTCGTTTTGCAGGACTTCACTCTTTTTCACCACGAAAATACACGCACGGTCGATCTTTTAATTTTTCTGCCTCATCGTGGCCTTTATGTAGGAGAAAAAATTTTATGGAAAGCGGAAGAGCTCCAAGGTGCAAAGATCGAGCGCTTTACCCGCCAAAGCAAAAAAGCTTCATCAACACAGATTGAATCAACGGAACACGCCATTTGCCGTAAACTAGAAGATGTCTTATCTTTTGACTCAACGCCTATAGAACGTATTATGTGGATGGAAAATCTCTCCCAAGTAGAATTTGAATCCCTCGACAGCTCCTTTCACGAACTTTTGCCCAAAGAACGGTTACTCTTTCATGATGACAGCGCTGCAGAGATAGAGGCCAAATTATATGCGTTACGCGAACATCAAGGGCTCCCCTTCTCTAACCTAAAAGTCATCGGTTCGCTCAAAGCCCATACCCTTTTGCTCCCCGATGCATCCACTCCTTTTGGGATGTTTCTCTCAACCGAACAGCAAATCTTTTTAGATGCCCCTTTGGCTAAAAATACGGTTCTTACCCTTAGCGGAGATTATGGCAGCGGCAAGAGCACGGTATTAATCCGAAAAATCATCGATTACATGCTCCATTATCCTCATGCAACGGTACTCATCGTTACCCCCACACTGATAAGCGGAGAATTGCTGCGCAATGAGTTTGTTTCCATCATGGAATTTGCTGCTGTAAAATGCAATCTGACATCGCTGTCTTTTTATACCCCCTCCCTTGACAATGAACCTTTAGAAACGACCCGTATTTTTAAAGAGGCTTCTCTTGTTGCTTTCGATGATGCCCATTTGCTCCCTGTAAAGATGATTGAAACCGTAACAACGTACAAAGATTCCAAGTCATTTTTATGGTGCGGTGTCGATTTAAGCGATCACGATAATAAAGAAGCCTCTTATTCCCTCAATGCCCCTTATCGCTGTCCAACGATGAATACCATTCATTTTGCCCATACGAAGGGGGCTGTTTTTACCTTATTATCAGGACTAAAGAAACACCTGGAAACGACCTCCAGCAATCGTATCATGATTATTCTCCCTACCCATGATGCTGTAACGGAGTATCAAAAAGCCATCGAAACCCACCTGCACGTTAAGTGCCGCTTCTTAAATACGACCTATAGTTTGCAATATGAAAACTTGGATGAGATTACCCTCTCCACACCGCAGCATATTAGCGGTTTAAACGTACCTCACAGCTATCTGATCAATCTAAATCCTGAAGATCCACTCTATTCCCTCTCGTTAAGCCGAGCGTCAGAAACGGTCACTATAATCTCCGAATCTATTTTGGAGGGGTAAATGAAGAAAATTATCAAAAGTGATAGCGAATGGCAACAGCAACTGTCTCCCGAAGCTTACTATGTCGCACGTCAACACGGAACGGAACCCCCCTTTAGCGGTGAATATGCAAAAAGCAAAGAAGATGGCACCTATGTATGCGTCTGCTGCGGCGCCCCTCTTTTTGATTCCCGTTCAAAATTTGATTCAGGGACCGGATGGCCAAGTTATGACAGCCCCGTTACGCCAGATGCTCTTATAGAGAAACGGGACATAACCCATGGGATGATCCGAGTAGAAGTGCTGTGTGCCGCCTGTGATGCCCATTTGGGGCATGTCTTCCCGGATGGGCCGGCTACAACCGGTTTACGCTATTGTATCAATTCAGTCTGCCTCAACTTTAAACCACGATCACAGGAGTCCTAATGCGTTTTTTACTACCGTTACTGCTTGTTTCCAGTATGGCTTTTGCAGCCCATCCACGTGTCGCCTTGCAAACAACACAAGGGGAAATTATTCTTGAACTGTATGAGGATATTGCCCCCTTAGCCGTTGAAAATTTTACGACACATACGAAAAATGGCTATTACAATGGCCTCACGTTTCATCGCATCATTAAAAACTTTATGATACAAGGCGGAGACCCTACCGGTACAGGTGCAGGGGGAGAGTCAATTTGGAAAAAACCATTTAAGGATGAGTTTAAATCAGGCGTCGTATTTAACAAAGCGGGAATACTGGCTATGGCAAACGCAGGACCTCGCACCAACGGCAGCCAATTTTTCATTACGACCGCACCCACACCATGGCTAAACGGCTGTCATACGATTTTTGGAAGAGTCATAGGAGGAATGGACGTTATTCAAAAATTAAATAACGTTCCAACATCAGGTCAAGCAAGTGGTGACAGACCGCTTCAAACACAAAAGATTCTCAAAGCAACCGTTCTTCAATAAAAAAAGACTTCCTCTTTACGTTTATTGAGGAAGTTTCGCTAACGAATCCAAAATACTTTTTTGTTGCTGCTGATCCATTTTTTTATCATTGGAAACAAACATATAAAATTCAACCCGTCTGTTTTTAGCACGGTTGGCTTCGCTGCCATTCGATGCCAACGGCTTAGCCGCGCCAAATCCGGCACTGGAAATACGTTCAGCACTTACGCCGTTTCGGATCAGTTCGCGTACTACCGTTGCTGCACGCGCACTTGAAAGTTCCAAATTATCTCGATACTGGCTCCCTCTGGGAAGTACTTGGTTATCAGTATAGCCGCGTACGGAGATATCGACCGTAGGAGGAAGTGTTTTGATAATATCGGCAACACGTTTAATAAAAAGATGTATCTCTTCATCGTCGATCGTAGCATTTGATCCTCTAAAAGGGATCGTAGCAGGAAGCTTCAACAATACGCCGTCCATGCTCTGGTCCAATGCCCCTTCTCCCACAGAGACATTTTGCATCTGCTCATCCTGGGACGTGCTTGATTCACTTTGACTTTCGCTCGATACGGGAGTACTTTCCAATATTGCCCCGCCTTGTGAAATCGGCATTTGCCCCATGCTCGATTTCTCTGTCTTATCTGTCTGTTCCGAATTCATGGGGACGACCGGAGACATTTCTTCAGGCACCGGAGCATAATCGTAAATCTTGACGAACTCTTCTTTTAATGCACGGACTTTTTCTTTATTCACCGACGCAAGAGCATAAAGAGCAATAAAGAGCGCCAATAAAAGACTGAAAAAGTCGGCAGTCGGAACTGCCCATTTTTCTCCTGCTTCACATTCGGGGCACTTCTTACACTTATGTTTTTTACCCATTTATACGCTCATCAATTAAACTGACTGTGTTTCTCTTCCGATGGGGAGAGATAGTTAAGGAGTTTTGCTTCAAGAGTACGCGGATTATCGCCATGAACAATACCGATAATTCCCTGCAGCATAACCTTTTGTTCCTTGACGATATGATGCGATTTCGCAATCATCTTTCTTCCCCATGGTCCCAAAAGAACGTATGAGGAAAAAATTCCGGTAACCGTTGCAGTAAACGCACCCGCGATACCAGCCGCCATCTCTGCGGGGTTGTCGAGTTTCTGAAGCGCTAAAATCAGACCCAAAACGGCTCCGATCAACCCCATAACCGGAGAAGTTTCACCTGCAAGAATCCAATAGTGTCCGCATCCATGCCAATAATGTTCTGTCTCTTCAATCACCGCTTCAAGGGTCTCTTGGATCGTATCGATTTCATTTCCATCGACCGCCATACTAAGCCCCTGTTTCAAAAACTCGTTATCAAGTTCCGAAACTTTTTTTTCGAGTGAAAGGAGTCCATCACGGCGTGCCATAAGCGCCAGTTCAACGATCTCTTTGATCCGTTCTTCTAAATTAACCGGAGATTTTTTAAAAACCATCCCTAAGTTTTTAAAGGCACCGCTAACAAATTCTCCATCAGTAGCGACTGCGGCAGCGGCCATTGCTGTAGGGAAAATAACGATAAGCGATGCCAGGTGAATAATATGGAGAGGATTACCCCCATCTAAAATATCACCTGTTGAAATCGCCGCGATCGCACCTATTATTCCCAATATTACCGTTAAATCCACAGAAACTCCTTCTCCTTACGGTATTTACAATCCATTTATATTCAAAATAATTTTTCAGTTATTTATTAATTGTACCTTTTTTTCACTGAAAATTGTTATTCTTTTAGCGTCTTTGGATAGAAAAATGAATAAATAATTTTAATCAATATCATTAAAAAAATTCCGCTTCCCATACTGGCGACAATGAACGCATAATACTCATCATGACTAATCGCCTGCGCTTCATATCCCAACGTTGCAATAGCAACGGTAAACGTTAACGGCATTGAGTCGCTAAGGGAAAAAAGAATGGTATTCTTTGCTCCTAAATAACCGCTGTACGCTACAAAAGAGCTTATCATTCGTATACCGATAACCGCACCGGCGATAAACAATGCCAATTCCAAAATTTTGGGATCGGTAAACGCTTCAAGCGCTAACGTAGAACCGACATGGATAAAAAAGATCGGAACCAAAAACCCGAATCCAAACGATGATAATTTTTCAGGAAGCTCAGTTTTATGTTTAAAATACGTCGCGATGAACGTCCCGGCCAAGAAAGCCCCCAGCACGACATCGATTTTAAGATAGAGCATTCCTGCTACCAAGATAAACATCAGCGCCATCGAAAAACGCACATCCTGATCTTTTCCATCATCATGAGGCATTATAAGCGTTTTAAGTCCGGGATACCACCAAAACAAAATACGGATTCCTCGAAAAAAGAGGACAAATCCAACCAAAAATGCAAATAATCCCCCTAACGTAATGGCAAATTCTCGATTATATCCATACTCCAGTCCGCCACTTAAAATCGTTAACGCCAGAATACTAACCAACTCTCCGATGATACCGATATTCAGTGCCAATGCCAGCCAGGGCTCTTTTTTTCCATACTCTTTTACCAATGCCATCAGCATTCCCAGTGAAAAAATGGGAAATGCCACCAAATATACCGCACTCAAATCAAAATAAAAGAAGAGAGATAAAGAACACGCATAGAGCATCGTAAAATAAATGATCGTACGGCGCAATAAAGAGGATTTGGCAAAACCGAACTCTTTTAGATTCACTTCCATTCCCGCCAAAAACATCAAATATAAAAATCCGACTTTAGCAATAATCTTAAAAAGCTCATTTTCGACCAAAAAGCCAAAATATCCGGCAACACATCCAAGCAGTATCTCGACAACCACGACAGGAATTTTACTCACACGTGACAAAAACGGCGAGAGCATAATCAGTAATGATAAAGTGATAATAACAACGCTATTACTCATATCGTTAGCCCCTCAACGCTTTCCACACCGCAATCGCTTGGACGTGTTCTTTGACATCATGAACCCTCAGGATACGGGCACCCTCTTCTATCGCCTTGAGATGGATAGCCAAGGTGCCGCTGAGCCGCTCCTCCGATAAAGCCGGTACAATCTGATCAATCATCGATTTACGGCTGGCAGCAACCAGAAGCGGCTTTCCGAAACGTAAAAAATGTCGCTGATGGGTTATTAATGCCAAATTATCCTCTAAACGTTTTCCAAACCCTATCCCGCTGTCCAGGATGATATCTTGTATCCCAAATTTATCGGCTTTTTCGAGCCGTTCTTGAAAAAATGTTTCGACTTCATGGACTACGGAATTATATGCCGGCTTAAGCTGCATTGATTGTGGAGTACCTTGCATATGCATAATCACCGCCGTTGCCTTGTACTCCCCGCATAGTTTTGCCACGTCATCATTGCTTAGTCCGGTAATATCATTCACGATGGAAAACCCTTTTTCCAACGCATAGGCTATCACCGAAGGCTCATAACTATCCAAGCTCAAACGCACTTGGTCACATAAACGCTCTGCATACAAGGCATCGATGATGGGACGGACCCGATCCAACTCTTCTTCGGCGCTTACTGCCATACTTCCCGGCCGGCTTGACACGCCGCCGATATCAATAATAGTGGCACCCTCTTGAATCATCTTCTCGATTTTTGCGATGGCATCGCTCTGTTTAAAGCGGCTCAGCGCATAAAAACTGTCATCATTGGCATTGATAATCCCCATTATATCGATCTCGTACGATAATTCCGTATGGCAAAAACGTTCAAGTTCACCCGCCAATGCTTTGAGACCGAAAGGTTGAGCTTTCTCTTTTTTGACGAGTTCACGAAGCTGACGTTCATTGGCAATCAATAGAGCATTTACTTTTGGGATTGACGCGGTTACTGTCCCTTTGGGCACGGCAAGATCTGCTCCGATACTCAGAGCATCCTGTTTCAAAATATTAGCAGCGCCCACATGCAGATCAACGATACGGATCAGATGCATTTTCCCCTTCTGTGAAAGAATCGATACGCCTCCTGCATCGACACCTAAGTGTTTTAATGCTTTTGAAAGATCTATGCCGCAAGAGAGATGTTCAATGTACACGCTTGCTCTCTTTAAGAAAATTCATAAGCAGCATCACCAATACACTTTGCATTCGGGCATTCACTTCTATCAGTTTGAATGCCTTTTCAAACCCTTCAATCTGACGTGTTGTCAAGGCTAAACGTTCTGTATGCACGGCATGATGGAATAAACGTTCTATCACTTCTTTGGCTTCATGTTTCTTGGATTTTTCATGTTCTTTTATCCAGCTAAACATCGTAGAGAGATCCAAGGTACGCAAAGAGAGAGAAAGAGGCTCATACTGTTTTTCTTCTCGTTCTTGGCTCAGAGACAAGCGTGAGCGGACCGTGGGTAAGAAAGTGCTTTTATTAGGGGCAAGGAGTAAAAAAACAATATTAGGCGGAGGTTCTTCCAAAATTTTGAGCAATGCGTTCTGCGCCGGTATCGTAAAACTTTTCGCACCCAATATCAATGTTTTAGTGTGCTCTTCACTCTTATAGGCTTCAGAAATGACTTCTTTGGCATCCTCTATTTTAAAATCATCCCGGATAAAACGGACACTCCTCAACGGCAGCAATTCATTCTCAATCTCAAGTGATCGCTCTTCAAAACGTTCGGTGATAAGAATCGAGCCTCGATTAGGCGTGTACATCAATCTCCCCGAATAATACCGCAGCCAGTGTTTTGTCAAACAAACGATACAGCTGTAACAGCTTGATATCGATTAACGGATCATAGGATCGTAACAACAATGCATTCGGATAGTTTTCATCCATTATCCATAATAATGCATTATCGGTTCGTTTGACAATATCGGCACGCCGTTCATCCCCGCCCTTGCCAATGTACCAAAAAAAATATTCTCCATTAAAAGAGAGATCCAGCATGTCGCCTAGCGTGTCCATCCCCTCACTGTCAACCAACTGATCAACATGAGGATACAAACCGTCTAAATAAATAATCGGGATCATAGGACGCTCTTTGAGCCGCTTGTTGATCGATTCCGTCACGTAGTGCGAAAACCATCGCCGCTCGTGGTCGGTCACCAATACAATCGTCCGCCCCTGCATGATCTGATCCATCGCATTGGCCATCTGAGGAGTCCATTCAAACCGGTGTTCTTCGAACCAGCTCATCGATGCCCCTTCGGCACGAATCGCGTCCAGGGTCCACCGGTCAAATTGATGCATTATTGATCCAATGAATAAGCACTGTGCAATGAACGTACTGCTAATTCCGCATACTTTTCATCGATAACCATCGATACTTTGATTTCAGACGTAGAAATCATCATAATATTAATATTTTCACGCGCCATGGTTTGGAATGCTTTTGCGGCTACCCCGGTATGAGATTTCATCCCGACACCGACAATCGATACTTTACAAATACACTCATCATAACTGGCTTCATTGATTTCACCTTCGGCAATGAAGTATTCAACCACTTTTTTAGCGTCCAGCAATTCTGTTTTAGGAACGGTAAAATCTAAATTTGTTTTGCCGTCATGCCCAAGCGTTTGAATAATCATATCAATGTTCACACTGTTGTCTGCCAATCGGGTAAAAATATCCGATGCAATTCCCGGACGGTCAATAACGCCGGACAACGAAACACGCGCTTGATTTTTATCCAATGCAATACCGCTAACGAGTGGTTTTTCCATAATATTCTCTTCCTTTGTAATTAGTGTTCCCTCTGCTGTCGTAAAGCTAGATCGGGTTACGAGGTTAACATTCAATTTTTTAGCCAATTCAACCGAGCGGTTTTGAAGAACTTTAGCCCCCAATGAGGCCAATTCCAACATCTCATCGTAACTGATACGGTCCATCTTGCGCGCTTTAGGTTCGATACGCGGATCTGTCGTATAGATACCGTCTACATCCGTATAAATCTCGCATAAATCAGCTTCCAACGCTCCGGCAAGGGCAACGGCTGATAAATCCGAACCGCCGCGGCCCAGCGTCGTAACGTGACCGTTTTCGGAAACCCCTTGGAAACCTGCGACTACGACCACTTTTCCGGATTCCAATTCTGCATGCATTGCCGATGGGTCTATCATTTCAATACGTGCTTTCGTATGGACACTGTCCGTCACAATACCTGCGCGGCGGCCGCTCATAGAAGCTGCCGGGTGACCCATCGCATTCAACGCAATGGAGAGCAACGCAGCAGTTACCCGCTCACCCGAACTAAGAAGCATATCCACTTCGCTGCGCTCAGGCGCAGGAGTGTAATGTTCCGCATACGCGATTAGCTTATTGGTTTCGCCGCTCATAGCGGATACGACAACAACGACCTGATGACCCTCTTTTACGGTTTGAGAAACCCGGTTGGCAACATTTTGGATCCGCTCCAAATCTCCAACACTGGTTCCACCAAATTTTTGTACGATAAGCATTACAGATACCCCTTGGCTCTAAAATGTGAAATAACCAGTTCGTAAACCGGTTTCTTAAAATGGGCGATATGATCAAACAGTTCTTCGATGCCCACAAAGCGATATTGGACAAACTCGGGATGTTTCGTATCCAAATCAATAATGGCATTTTTTTTGAGTCGAACCAAATAATAACGCTGCTTCTGTCCCGCAAACGGAACCATTTTCTCTGCAACATGCGGAGGAAAATCATACGTTATCCAGTCCGGATACTCCGCAACGATTTCCACTTTTTTCGTCCCAATTTCCTCTTTCAGTTCACGAAAGAGGGCCTCTTCGGCGTTTTCACCCTCATCGATCCCCCCTTGAGGAAATTGCCAAACACCCGCTAGATCACTCCGTTCCGCAATAAAAATCTGCTTTACATCCGGATATTCATGCGAGACAATAATGGCTGCGACATTTGGCCGATAAAACTTTTGTTGACTCATTCGCTATCTTTTTTCGTATTATTGTAGGGTATTCACCATTAAAAAAAGTATAATTCGCCATGCTTTTATATATTCATATCCCTTTTTGCGACAGTAAATGTTCCTATTGTGCTTTTAATTCTTATGTTGACAAGTTTTCTCAGCGTGAACGCTATATGAATGCACTGGCGATTCAACTGGAATATGAACTAAAACGTTTTCATGTCAGTGCAGAGAATCGAATCGAAACGGTTTTCATCGGAGGAGGAACCCCCTCTACCGTCGATCCCTTATTATATAAGCCCCTGTTTGAAAAAATTTCTCCTTATTTGATGCCGAATGCAGAAATAACGTCCGAAGCCAATCCAAACAGTGCCACCGCAGAGTGGCTGAAAGGGATGTATGCCCTGGGAGTCAATCGGATCAGTTTCGGAGTGCAGAGTTTTAACGACGATAAACTCAAACGTCTGGGGCGTGCCCACAACACCCAGCATGCCATTGAAGCGATTCAAACCGCCGCACAAATCGGATTCAAGCACCTCTCTCTCGATCTTATCTACGGAGTGAAAGGGGACACCAAAACGCTGCTTAAAACGGATATAGAACAGGCATTTACCCTTCCTATCGATCATATCAGCCTCTATGCTCTCACTATCGAAGAGGATACGGCATTTGAACAATTGCCGGAAATGGCCAATGAAGAGCTGGAACTGACTCAGTGGCTTTTTGATACGATTACCGCACAAGGGTTTGAACACTATGAAATTTCCAATTTCGGAAAATATAAATCGCGCCACAACCTAGGGTACTGGAAACATAAACCGTACATCGGTCTGGGGGCAGGAGCCGTTGGGTTTTTGAATCGTACCCGTTTTTATCCATCAACCGACATTGAACACTATATCAGCCACCCTTTGGAAATACACGAAGAGGAGCTGGAAGATTCCGCTCTGCTCAGTGAAAAACTGTTTTTAGGATTTCGCAGCTGCGTGGGGGTGGATGAAACGATTCTCTCTGTACCCCAACGCATCCAAGCACAACTACTGGTCGAAAACAATCTCCTGGAATATCGAGAGGGACGCTATGTAAACTCTAATTTTCTTCTTGCGGATGAAATCGCCCTACGAGTAGAAGGTTATTAAACTTTTTTCGGTAAAATCGCAGTTACACTATATTTTAATTTTAGGCACTTTTTATGTTTGGTATGGGCATTGGGGAAATCCTCGTTATTATTATCATCGCGATCCTTTTTCTAGGACCCGATAAACTTCCTACCACTATGGTAGAAATCGCAAAATTTTTCCGTAGCGTTAAAGGAAGCGTCAACAGCGCACGTGCAACACTCGAAGAAGAGATGAAACTCTCAGACATCAAAGAGAGTGCACTAAACTATAAAAAAGAGCTGACCGATGCAAGCGCTGAGCTCGAGCGCATGGTTAACGTAACCGAAATCGGTGGTGAAATCGGCGGAATAAAAAATGATCTTAATTTGGATCTCCCTCCCCCTATGCCTCCTGCTCCCAAAGAGCCCGAAGTCATTACCTTTGTACCCAAAAATAAATCAGGGAATACAGCTGCAACAGAAGGAGATGCATAATGTTTGATGATTTGCGTCCCCATTTAGTAGAACTCCGAAAGCGTCTTGGCATCAGTGTCGCCAGCGTTATTATCCTGTTTTTTGTCGCGTTCAGTTTTTATGAACCGCTTTTATCCTGGATTACTCAACCACTGAATGATGCTATCAATATGGTTGCCAAAGATTCTCCTAACGCGGCGAATGGTATGGTGACCACGACGCAACTGGGCGGAACCTTTTTTGTTGCTATGAAAGTTGCTTTTTTTGCTGCCCTTCTGGGATCTTTACCGGTTATATTGGCTCAAATTTGGCTTTTCATTGCTCCGGGTTTGTATGCCAATGAAAAAAAGATGATGCTCCCTATGGTTCTTGGGGGAACGATCATGTTTCTCATCGGAGGAGCATTCGCCTATTATGTCGTTACCCCCTTTGGTTTTAGCTATCTTATCGCGTTTGGTAGTGCCGAATTTGTCCCTATGATCAATATTGAGGACTATGTCGACTTTTTCACCAAAATCATGTTTGGATTCGGACTTGCGTTCGAACTTCCTGTTTTTTGTTATTTTCTGGCTCTTCTGGGGCTCATTGACGATCGTGTCATGATTAACTTTTTTCGTTATGCGATTGTCTTGATATTTATCATTGCGGCTATTTTAACCCCGCCGGATGTTATTACCCAAACCTTAATGGCCCTTCCGCTGGTATTCTTGTACGGTGTTTCCATTCTGATCGTACGTGCCGTCAATCCTGCTCCCAAAGAAGAACCGTACATTGCCGAAGATGAAGAAGAGACGATTGACTAAAGATCCACTGTTAACCTCAAGCTATGAGTACCATCTTCCCGATGAGCTCATAGCAACTCATCCCGTCAATCCCAGAGATCATGCCAAACTTCTCGTCTATAATCGCAATGATCGTTCGATTATCCATACCCGCTTTGAGCGTTTGGATGATTTTTTGCCCAAAGAATGCGCTATCATCTTTAACGATACCAAAGTGATCAAAGCCCGGTTATATGGGAAAAAAGAGAGCGGCGGAGCCATTGAGCTGCTCATCAATCGTCCTATAGATGCCTATTCGATCAACGTCTACATTAAAGGACGGGTAAAAATCGGCACTCAGCTCCTCTTTGATAACAACGTACGTGCTGAAGTCACAACCCTCCATGAAGATGGATCACGTGAAGTGCACTTCTATCAGAATCACCATATGATCCGCTTTGAAGAGCTTCTCCCGATTCTGGACTCGATAGGGCATATTCCCCTTCCTCCCTATCTGGGGCGAGAAGACGAGGCACTGGACGAACGAGAGTATCAAAGTGTCTTTGCCGCACATGAAGGGGCCGTCGCTGCCCCTACGGCATCTTTGCATTTTACCGATGAGCTTTTTGACGCCGTCTGTGCCCGCCATCCCCATGCGTTTGTTACGTTGCACGTCGGATCAGGGACCTTTAAACCCGTCGAATGTGAGACCATAACCGATCATCCGATGCACTCAGAATATTTTGAGATCAGCGATAATGCTCGCGTCTTGATCGATTCACCGCACCCATTGCTGTGTATCGGAACCACATCGACACGTACGGTAGAATACACAATCCGGACGAAAGAGCCTAGAGGTCAAGCCAATTTGTTTCTCCATCCCCATAATCCGCCTCAGCGGGTCAATCATCTGCTGACCAATTTTCACCTTCCCCAATCCACGCTGCTGATGCTCGTCGCCTCTTTCGTGGGGCTGGAAGAAACCCATCGTCTCTATCAAGAAGCAATTGATCATAAATATCGCTTTTTTTCGTACGGAGATGCGATGTTAATCCTGTAAATCCCTTATAAATATGATAAAATTGTGCAATTTTATACAAGGCGCTCCCCATGGATCAATTTTCACGAAGAAATTTTTTAGGTGCTGGCCTCATCCTAGGTGCTTCTAGTCTTTTTGCTAAAGAAGCTGTTAAAAGCGTCGCTGCGCAACCTGCGGAATACGTTCCTCCTATTATCGCGTTTCCAGAAAAAAAGCCTCTTAAAACGATTTCGGACCGCCCTCCGCTTCTTGAATCACCACGTGACATTTACACGCAGGCAATTACCCCTAATGATCAATTTTTTGTCCGTTGGCACATGCCGGATATCCCGACCTATATCGATCTGAACGAATTTCGTCTGAATGTACAAGGGAGTCTTGAGACACCGTTATCCTTAAGTGTTGATGATCTAAAATCAAAATTTGAGCCCGTAGAAATCACTTCGGTTCTCCAATGCGGTGGAAACAGCCGAAAGTTTTATGCCAAACAAACGGGTCAGGCGACCCATGGCGTACAATGGGGTCATGGTGCGATGGGGTGTGCCGTATGGAAAGGTGCCCGATTAAAAGACATCCTGCATATGGCTGGCGTTAAAGGCTCTGCAAAATATGTCGGAGTCAATGGTTTAGAAAAACCGGCGGTCGATGAAACCCCTAAATTTTTCCGCGAAATGTCTATCGATGAGGCGCTCAGCGGCGACATTATCGTTGCCTATTCCATGAACGGAGCGGATATCCCTTATCTTAACGGATTTCCTCTCAAGCTGGTCATCCCTGGCCACTTTTCAGACAGCTGGGTAAAAATGCTCTCTGAAATTACCGTTTTCGATGAATACCAAAAAAGTTTTTTTATGGATGTTGCCTATACCGTTCCCGACAATGACTGCGAATGTGTCATCTCCGGAAGCGATTTTGAGTACAAACGAAAACCGATCGCTGTGATGAAAGTTAAATCGGTCATCGGCTATCCTACTCCCAATACCGTCATTAAAAAAGGATCTCGTGTTCAGGTGACGGGTGTCGCTTTCGACCAAGGCAAGGGGATCAAAGAAGTCATGATCTCCGTTGACGGAGGAAAAAGCTGGAGTGCTACGGCTTTACAAAAAGATTATGGACGCTATGCCTACCGTCAATGGACCTATAGCTGGGAACCAAAGGCAAAAGGGGAATATATCATCATGGTCCGCGCCATCAATCGTATCGGCAACATTCAACCGCAAGTCGATGAAATCGGTTGGAACGCAGGCGGATACCAATACAATGCTGTTGACAGTGTCAACGTCAAAATCGTGTAAGGACCATTGATGAAAACAAAATTACTGATTGCCGGACTGTTAGTGTCAGCCACAACTCTTTTTGCCCAAGTAAGCAAGCCGATAGAAATGCCTTACGTCGATTATCCGATCGAAAAAGGTGACCACGATGAAGTGACGCAGCAGTACTGCCTCATCTGTCACTCGTTTGGCTATGTTTTGAATCAGGGGAAAAAAAGCCGCCCGTACTGGACCGGTACCGTTGCCAAGATGGTCAATGAGTTCAAAGCTCCGATTCCGAAAGAGGATCAGCAAATCATTATCAATTATCTCGTAAAACATTACGGATATGAATCTTCAGCTGCAGGACATTAACCTCCTGTAGTCAATCTCTGGGAATTTATTCTTCGGGATTTACGCCCAACCAATCTTCTTTTTATACGACATTCACTCGTCCGTTTCGCACCTCAATCACCCCTCCCAGTTCTGCTTCAAAAACATCAATCGGAAATCGCATCAGAGCCTCTTCATATGTCGGCATCGTGCGGCAAAAGGCTAAAAATGGGGTGTCTGATACGGCATTCATACACGATTGGCTGATTTTGGAAACAAAATGATCTATATCCTCAATTGCTATCGCTTTTCCTTGGGATAACAGAAGCCGCGTAGCGCTGCTTTCCCGTAAACGATGCGGCAGAACATAGATTTGTTTTCCCATTTCCAGAGCATACTCGACAGAACGCATACTGCCGCTTCCAATATCAGCTTCGGTGACAATTAATGTTTCTCCTAAGGCAACGACGATCTCATTACGCACCACAAAGCTCCACTCTCTGGCCGTAAAATGGGGTTCAAAAGGGCTAAGGGTTAATCCATTTTTTTCTATCGATTGAATCAACGAACCATTTACAGCAGGGTAACGGATATCTATCCCACTTGGGAGTACTGCAATCGTATTTGAAGCACCTGCACCTTCATGGGCAATGGCATCCACGCCCAATGCCGCACCGCTTACAATGACCATACCGGCGGAAGAGAGTTTTTTGGACAGTTCCAGTGTCATAGCACGGGTGTAGGGATTTGGCCGCCTTGTTCCCACAATAGAGACCTTCGGACGCATAAGGAGCTCTAACGAGCCTTTGTAATACAGAAGC
>DASUMY010000054.1:0-2575 GCA_036277435.1 Sulfuricurvum sp. | reverse complement strand
ATGGCTCGTCAAGTCAACGATATTTTACGTCCATACTTCCACGAAAAAGGGCTTAATTTGGTTGATTTCAAACTCGAATTCGGCCGCGACCAAAACGGAAAAATCATCTTAGCCGATGAAATAAGCCCTGACAACTGCCGTTTTTGGGACTTGGAAACCGGTGAAAAAATGGATAAAGACCGTTTTCGCCAAGGAATGGGCGGTCTTAAAGTCGCTTATGAAGAAGTACTCAACCGCATACTCGGTTAATCAATAACAAGTTCCTAAGGAAAAGCATGAAAGCAATCGTCAACGTATTTTTGAAAAACGGAGTTCTTGACTCACAAGGAAAAGCAGTTCAACATGCCCTAACCGGTCATGGGTATGGAAGTGTCAGTGATGTACGCGTAGGCAAACAAATCATCATTGAGATGAATGAGACGGATGCAGCATCGGCAAAAGCAAAAGTAGCCCAAATGTGCGAAGACCTTTTGGCCAATACCGTTATTGAAGACTATTCCATCGAGATTCAAGCATGAGTACAAAGGCTAAAGTAGGTATCGTCCAATTCCCAGGTACCAACTGTGAATACGATACCCAGCATGCGTTCGCAGCATTGGGATGCGACACTCAAATTTTATGGCATAAAGAAACGACTATTCCCGCAGGGATTGATCTGGTTGTGGTTGCCGGCGGGTTCAGCTATGGAGATTATCTCCGAAGCGGTGCCATCGCTAAAATGAGCCCTATTATGAAAGCATTGAAAACCTATGCGCAAGCCGGAGGAAAAGTTCTCGGCATTTGTAATGGGTTTCAAGTTCTCACCGAAACGGGGCTCCTTCCGGGTGCTCTCAAGCGCAACGAAGGACTTCATTTCATCTCTCGTCACCACCATCTCAAAGTCGTTGCGAACGATAACGCATTCTTGAGCCATTGCACGGTAGGTGACGTTGTCAATATTCCGATCGCCCACCACGACGGTAATTTTTACATTGACCAAGAAGGATTACAATCTCTCTATGCAAACCACCAGGTTTTGCTTCAATACACGGATGAGTCCGGACAGATTTCCAATCCAAACGGATCGGTAGACAGTATTGCCGGAATCTGCAACGCAGAGAAAAATGTATTTGGCTTGATGCCTCACCCTGAACGGGCGATGGAATCATTATTGGGTTCGGATGATGGGCGCCGTATGCTAGAGGGCTTTTTATCCGCTTGAAAAAGATACTCATCCTCTTATTACTGCTGACGCAAACGGCTTTTGCTGAGCCTTCTGTCCTTACGGAGGGGGAACCTGCTGCCCCTCAAGCAACAGAACCAATGGCTGTGCCTGAAACTGAAGCCGATACGGGTATCGATTCACTCTTTTCCAATGCGGCTGTCACCGAGGAAGGTGCCGTGACGTTGGAACAGGTAAAAACCCCTTCCCATCTGTATATCGGTGAAATTTTCCCGGTTACGATCAAATTGACCCCCACGGATGTCGCGTCAGGAAATATTGAATACACCCTTCAAAACGAAGAAGGTGTTCGTGTATTCAGTTCCACCCCGCGACGAGAGGTCAAAGAGGACGGGGTTTACGATACTTTCTACTTTCTGACACAGACCAATGATATACGTCTGCCGGATATCACAGCAAACGTCACCTCCAACGGAAGCGTATCGAATGTGTTGTACGGAACAAGAATTTCAGCCTCAGCACTAACCCCTCCGGCAACTTTTGCCAATGTACTGGCCGATTCGTTCAAAGTCATCGATTATAAAACGACTGCCTATAATCAGGAGAGCAACATCGTTGTTTTCAGTATCAAAGCGTCTCGCTGCAACATTGGAACCTTTACCCTTCCTAATGCGATCAAACAGGGCTTTGAATCCAAAATTCCCAATGTTGAAGAATCTCAAGTAACCTATTACGCTATTATCCCTAATACACAAACAACACTTGACTTCACCATCTTCAATCTTCGCAAAAACCGTTATGAATCGATCAGCATTCCTATAGTCGTCGATGATGATGCCGTTTCGACGCAAAGCGATCTCTCCCCTACCGATTCTCGTCATACGGAGTTAAAAGTAGGAGCTGCCGCCATATTGGGTGTGATACTGATCGCCATGTACTACTGGAGACGCAAGCAATGGTATCTTATTGCGTCAGTAGTCCCTTTCTTTTTTGTCGTATTTACCCTATTGCC
Organism: Sulfuricurvum sp.; assembly: GCA_036277435.1. Classification (GTDB taxonomy): domain Bacteria; phylum Campylobacterota; class Campylobacteria; order Campylobacterales; family Sulfurimonadaceae; genus Sulfuricurvum. The sequence continues at coordinate 401 of DASUMY010000054.1, read as the reverse complement.
GAATTCGACCGTATGTGTTAAAAAAGGGGCTCCGCTGTATCTTCTGCCGATTAACAATGGGACCATATTTGAGATGACCCTTCAAGAAGAGCACTTGGAAGCCGAAAATGAAGTGGGCGATTTCATCAAAGTTCGCTTGGAAAACAAACAAGTCGGCTGGGTGAATCAACGTGATCTTTGCTCGAATTAAATGGCTTTACGCCATTATAATTATCTTCATGGGGATGACCCTCATGATTGCAACCTTTTATCTCCTTCCGCAGCCCTATGCGGTTAAATTCGCTTCGTGGTTCATCCGTTTTCTCGTTTTTATCCGCGTAAAGATCAAAGGTCTTCCGGACACAGAAGCACAGATGTTTTTGGTCAACCATCAAAGTGACCTTGATATCGGTATTATGGAA
>DASUMY010000053.1:0-12300 GCA_036277435.1 Sulfuricurvum sp. | reverse complement strand
GGCAGAGGCGAATAAAGCATTTGCTCACTATCGCTGGTAAGAATTTTTATAACCTTTCGGTAACCATTTTTGGTTACCATTCTCCCAATAAAAACAACATTTTAAGGCTATTATCATGGCAAGATCCCACAAACTAGAAGACGTTAGAAATATCGGTATTGCTGCACACATTGATGCGGGTAAAACGACAACAACTGAACGTATTTTGTTCTACACAGGTGTTTCTCACAAGATTGGTGAAGTTCACGAAGGTGCTGCAACTATGGACTGGATGGAGCAAGAGCAAGAGCGTGGTATCACGATCACTTCTGCTGCAACAACCTGTGAATGGCAAGGCAAACAAATCAATATCATCGATACTCCGGGCCACGTTGACTTCACCATTGAAGTTGAGCGTTCTATGCGTGTACTTGATGGTGCTGTAGCCGTTTTCTGTGCAGTTGGTGGTGTTCAACCACAATCTGAGACAGTATGGCGTCAAGCAAACCGTTACGGTGTACCACGTATGGTTTTCGTTAATAAAATGGACCGTACCGGTGCTGATTTTTATAACGTTGAAGAGCAAATCCGTTTGCGTCTTAAAGCTAACCCAGTCCCAATTCAGCTTCCAATCGGTGCTGAAGACGGTTTTAAAGGGATTGTTGATCTTGTTAAGATGAAAGCTATCCTTTGGGATGATGATGCTGCTATGGGTTCAAACTATAAAGAAGCAGAGATCCCTGCGGATATGGTTGAGAAAGCAAATGATTATCGTGCACGTATGATGGAAGCGGCTGCTGAGGGTGACGATACTTTGATGGAGAAATTCTTCGAAGAGGGTGAACTAAGCAACGAAGAAATTATGCGCGGAATCAAAGCCGGATGTCTTAAGATGGAAATCATCCCAATGACATGTGGTACTGCGTTTAAAAACAAGGGTGTTCAAACACTTCTTGATGCGGTTGTTGATTATCTTCCATCTCCATTGGAAGTTGCAGCTATCAAAGGAACAAAAGAAGACGATGAAGAGGTTGAGGTAGAAGTTGAATCACGCGATGATGCTCCATTCGCCGGTCTAGCATTTAAAATCATGACGGATCCATTCGTTGGTCAATTGACTTTCGTACGTGTTTACCGTGGTGTTCTTGAATCTGGTACGTATGCTTACAATACGATCAAAGGTAAAAAAGAGCGTATCGGACGTATCGTAAAAATGCACGCTAACAAGCGTGAAGAGATCAAAGAATTGTATGCCGGTGAAATCGGTGCCGTTGTTGGTCTTAAAGATACAACTACGGGTGATACATTGTGTTCAGAAGCTGATCGTATCGTTCTTGAGCGTATGCACTTTCCTGAGCCGGTTATCTCGGTTGCGGTTGAGCCTAAGACTAAACCAGACCAAGAAAAAATGGGTATCGCTCTTGCAAAACTTGCAGCAGAAGATCCATCTTTCCGTGTTCACACAGACGAAGAAACAGGTCAGACGATCATCTCAGGAATGGGTGAACTTCACCTAGAGATTCTTGTTGACCGTATGTTCCGTGAGTTCAAAGTTGAGGCAGAGGTTGGTGCACCGCAAGTTGCTTACCGTGAAGCAATCCGCAATGAAGTCAGCCAAGAGTACAAATACGCTAAGCAATCAGGTGGACGTGGACAATTTGGTCACGTTTACATCCGTGTTAAGCCGGGCGAGCCTGGATCTGGTTATATTTTCCACAACGAAATCAAAGGTGGGGTTATTCCAAAAGAGTACGTTCCTGCCGTTGAAAAAGGGTGTAAAGAAGCAATGGCGAAAGGTGTTCTTGCAGGTTACCCAATCGAAGACATCGAAGTTGCATTGTATGATGGTTCATACCACGAGGTTGACTCATCTGAGATGGCATTTAAATTGGCTGCATCTATGGGATTTAAAGAGGCTGCGCGTAAAGCAAACCCTGCGATCCTTGAGCCGATGATGAAAGTGGAAGTTGAAGTTCCTGAGAACTTCATGGGTGACGTTATCGGTGACCTTAACCGTCGTCGCGGACAAGTTAACAACATGGGTGACCGTTCAGGTAACAAAATTGTTGATGCGTTCGTTCCACTCTCTGAAATGTTCGGTTATTCAACGGACCTTCGTTCTGCTACACAAGGACGTGCAAGTTACTCTATGGAATTCGATCACTACGAAGAAGTTCCACGTAACGTTGCGGATGAGATTATCAAAAAGCGTAACAGCTAAGTCAATCTTCTTCCGATGCCCATTTGGGCATCATCTCTGCTGTTTTACAATAACTCCCACCTTCATTCTTTGTGTTCAATCACTTTTCGCAATCGAATCTTTTTATCATAAAATTGAAGAGGCAATATTCCAAACAGGATTCTCTGTTTCTTCCGGTCTGTCTAAGAGCTTCAGCAATGGGGCGTAATCGGCTTTATACGCCAAACTTTGGCATTGTTCGACATAATATCCAAGATAGATCCATTTGAGTCCCAGGCGCTTTGCAAGGGCGATTTGTTCCAATAGGGTGTATTTCCCCAAAGAGAGTTTCGGGTAGTGGGGATCGTAATAGCAGTAGAGGGAACTGATCCCTTCCTCCAATACATCGATCAGATCGACGGCGATGAGTTTGTCCCCCTCAAAATAGAGCACTTCATATCCGAAATCTCCATGCCCGTGGACAAAAGAGGAATAATAGTTTTTCGGATCGACTTTCGGGGTGTCCCAGTCTCTTGTATGGTGTTTGTAGGCATGATAGCGGTAGAAGAGTTCAATGTGCTCGGTTGTCATCGTAGGATGGCGGATAATGCTCGTCAAGTGGCTGTTTTTACGTAATATTCGTCGTTCGGATTTGCTGAAGTGATAATTTTCAACGTCTATTTTAAGACTTTCGCAGGAACGGCATTCGGAGCAGATGGGACGAAAATACATGGCACCGAACCGACGCCAACCGCGTAAGATCAATGCTTCACATTGCTCTTTGGTACACTCTTGAATCACTTTGTAATGAATGGTTTGGGTATTCCCGGTAATGTACGAGCACGGCTCATGAAGAGCGCACTCTTTTAAAATCGTATTGGGGCTATTCGTCGTCATCTTTGCGGTTAAGGGAGATGAGGACACCTTCGATCATCTCATCGATATCTCCATCGAGAATAGCGCTGATGTTGGAATAGGGTATTCCTGATCGGGTATCTTTGACCTGCTGATAGGGTGCCATGACGTAGGAGCGGATCTGGTGCCCCCAGCCTATCTCACTTTTCTCGATACCGTCAACAGCCGCTTGCTGTTTTTCAAGCTCAAGCTCATAAAGGCGTGATTTTAGCATTTTAAAGGCGGTTGCTTTGTTTTTATGCTGTGAACGGTCATTTTGACACTGCACAACGATACCGCTGGGGATATGGGTGATTCGGATCGCCGATTCGGTTTTGTTGACGTGCTGGCCCCCTGCGCCGGATGCCCGGTAGGTATCGATGCGGATATCACGGTCTTCGATCTCAATATCGATATCATCGTCCAGTTCGGGAGAGACGAGAACGGAGGTAAAGCTCGTATGACGCTTGGCAGCAGAGTCATACGGGCTGATGCGTACCAGGCGGTGGATACCGTTTTCGTTTTTGAGGTACCCGTAAACATTCACCCCTTTGATCAAAATAGCGGCATCTTTGATTCCGGCCTCTTCGCCCGTTTGATAGTCCAGCATTTCAACGGTGAAATCGTGACGTTCGGCCCAGCGGGTATACATACGCAGTAAAATTGAGGCCCAGTCTTGAGACTCGGTACCGCCTGCCCCCGGGTGGATGGTGACAATCGCATTATGTGAATCATGTTCACCGCTTAAAAGAACCTCGATCTCCATGGATTTGACCTGATTCTCGATCTGGGCCGCGTCTGCAAAGAGAGATTCGATGGTTTCCTCATCCCCTTCGTCTTTGGCCATTTCGTAGATGTCTTTGGCGTCACCAAGGGCATGGAACGTTTTAGAATATTTGGCCAGTTTGCGTTCGAGTTGCGTTTTTTCTTTTTGAATGACACCGGCGGCGGCGGCATCGTTCCAAAACTCAGGGTTTTGTTCCAACGCTTCGATTTCGCTCAAGCGTGCCGCAATCTCTTTTGGGCGAACCACATCGGTGACGTTTTGCATTTTGATGGTGAGGGTTTTCAGTAGTTCTGAATATTCGTAATGATCCATGAAAGGAGTGTCCTCAAATATATTATAATTATAATTATATTCCATAGAGGCTAAAACAATGATTATCGCACGCACGGCACAAGAACTAAGAACTGCTTTGGATACGAAAACCGGATCAATCGGATTTGTGCCGACGATGGGAGCATTGCATATCGGGCATCGCACTTTGATTGAGGAAGCGCGAAAAAATAATGATACGGTCGTCGTTTCGATTTTTGTCAATCCGACCCAGTTTTTGGCGGGAGAGGATTTGAGTAAATATCCCCGCCGTGAAGAAGCCGATTTTAAGATCTGCGAGCTCAGCGGTGTGGATGTGCTGTTTTATCCTGATGTGAATGCCATGTACGGCAAGGATGAAGTGAGTATCAAGGGACCCGATGTACGGGGATACATTTTAGAAGGGCTTTCCAGACCCGGTCATTTTGACGGGGTATTGACCGTCGTGATGAAACTGTTGAATATGGTGGGGGCAACCCGCGCCTATTTTGGAAAAAAAGATGCACAGCAGCTTGCCTTGATTACGCAGATGGTAGAGAATTTTTTTATGAAGGTGCAAATTGTTCCGATGGATACGGTCCGGGAAAAAGACGGATTGGCCTTTTCCAGCCGTAACGTCTATTTAAACGAGATAGAGCGCATAGAGGCGTTGAAGCTCTCCGCTTCGCTCAAAGCGGCGACGCATCTGGTGATGCAGAAGGAGATGGATGCGCACGTGATACAAAAGACGATGGTGGAGATATTACAGCCGCTGGATGTGGAGTATGTTGCTGTGGTGAATCGCCGTTTTGAGTCGATTCCGCAGGTGGTTATCGGAGATACGATCGTATTGGTTGCCGCACGTGTCGGAACCACGCGTCTGATTGATAATGTATGGATGTAATATGACAAAATTTTTATTATTGACCCTGGTATTGGGATTATTCAGCGGATGCGCACCGAAGATGGGGAAAGATGTCCTGATAGAGCCTGAGGGGAATCTGCGATGGGAAAACAGCAAAAGTGAGGTGGTGTTAGGGGTATTGTCGTTGCTGGGGGCCCCGGCGGATAGAGAACCGATCCGGATCGGTACGGACGTGAAGATCACGAACCGCTGGCACAGCGAAATGAAGCTCAAGTCATTGACCTATTCTCTCGTAGAAGGGGAAAAATTAGTGGCAACGGGCTCAGCGTATATCGATCCGATAAAAGGATTTAGCGTTGCCCCTGATACGCGGCGCGTTCTTCCCTTGAGTGTGGCGCTCGATCCAAAAATCATCACGTTAAACCGTCTGTTCGCGATTATGCAGGAGAAAAGTCGCATGACGATTCAAGGGGAAGCCGTCGTTGAGGTATGGGGGGTAGAATACCGCTACCCTTTTAGCAAAGATGTAACGGCGCTGATTGCCAAAGCGCTTAACGGGAAAGAAAAAAAAGTTTCAAGACAATAGTTTAATGATGCAGCGGCAGCACACCAGCCGTTTGTGCGGCCGCTGCCGCTCTGGGGTCGATGCGAAGATATTTTTCTTCGACCATCATGTCGACAATCGCTTTAAACACGGGAACCGCGGTAATGGAAGCAAAATAGACCGTTTTAGGATTGATAACGGTGATCCCGATGGTGTAGGTATGCTTGGCATCATTCGCAAACCCGATGAATGAGGTATGATAACTGTTCACGTATCCACCATGTTTTGCGATATGTGCGGTTCCCGTTTTTCCCCCCACTTCAAGCCCCGGAGTTTTTGCCAGGGTACCGGTCCCTTGATTGACGGTTTTAATCAAAATCTGTTTCATCCGCTCTGCCGTTGCAGGGGCAATGACTTGAACCGGAGGTTGAACCTGCATGGGCATAACCCTTCCGTTTTCATCGATCAACGAATCGACGACCATCGGGTTGATGAGTCTTCCCCCGTTATTAAAAACGTTGTAGGCTTTTACCATCTGCATGGCATTGGCCCGCATGCCGTATCCGTAGGAAGTAATTGCTTTGTAGAGGTAGTTGTTGAGCTGGGCGGAGCTTGGGATAGAACCCCGTTTTTCATACGGCAGATCAACACCGCTGAAATGGGTGAAACCAAAACGTCTTAATCCCTCGGTAAACTCGGTGCCGTTGAGCTTTTGTGCCAGTTGGGCTATTCCGATGTTCGAGGAGTGGACGATAACGTCTTCGGCGCTGATCATATTGAATTGATGCTCATCGACAATCATTTTACGTCCGAGCTTGTAGCGTCCTCCGTGGCCGTTGACCATGTCATAGGGGTTGATTAGCTGACGGTCCAGCAAAAGGGCAAAAATAATCGGTTTAACCACGGAGCCGGGTTCGAAGCTGTATTCGATCGCATTGGTATTTAAAGAAGGGTAATCTTCTTTGCGAATGTGGCGGGGATTAAAACGGTTTGAACTCGCCAAGGATACGATTTTACCGCTTTTGGATTCCATAACGGTTGCTATGATCTCATCGGCTTGCAGTTCCCCTTTAATCCTGTCGGTAATCGCTTCGACACGCGCTTGCAAGGCGATTGGAATATTGAGTTTGACATCAAATCCGTTAATTTGGGCCTTGACAGAGCTTTGCGTATTTAAAATTAAATAGCCGTTGACATCCCGCAGCGCCTTTTGGGTTTTGTTTTGTTGGGGATTGAGCTCTTCATCAAAAAACTTTTCAAGCCCTTTGATCCCGTAAATGCGGGTATACCCATCTTCTTCCATCTTTCTGGGATAGCCTAAGAGAGGGGTGAGCAAATCCTGATAGGGGTATTCTCTCGCTTCCCCGCTCTCTAAAATATTGAGCCCTTGGAGAATGCGTTGGCCGTTGGGGAGTTCATACTCGATAAACACACCCAGTTTGCGCAATTCAAATGCGAGTGTCTTGAGATACATCGCCTCTTTGGGCCCGATGTGATAGCTCAATGTGACGGAACCTTTCCGGGTACGCAGACGCGTGCGGATTTCGTCGGGTTCAATGCCACTGTAAATACTGAAAAGCTGAACAAAAAGTTCTTTTTTATCGGGATCAATATTACGGGTATTGACAACGGCTTTGTAGAGTTTTTGGGTTGCGGTAATGTGAAATCCATCGGCACTGATGATGTTGCCTCGCTGTGCTTTGGCTGTCTCTTCGGAATAAATCGAAGGGATATCCCGCTCATGAACGGCCGTGTAAAACATCACGATTAAGAAGATGCCGAATCCCAGGAGCAGTACGAGGAAAAGGGCGAGTATTTTTTTTGATTTATTAGAATGGCGCATAATTACAATTGGCAGCGCGTTACATTTGCGTTCGAGTGATCTCTTTGTATGCATTGAGGGCTTTATTGCGCACCTCAAGCATCAATTTCATACTGATTTCAGCTTTATCGATGGCGATAGCCGCTTGATGGAGATCTTTGACAGAGCCGGTTGCAATGTCGCTCATTGCCCGCTCCCCCTCCACTTGCATCTCATTCACATTCCCAAGGGCATTTTTGAGTTCCTGAGCGAAATCGGTGCTGCTGTTCTCAACACTGCTGACCCCTTTGGCTTTGAATAAGTCGGCAGTCGAGAGAGATTTGATAGATGATATGTCAGACATATTTACGATTCCTTAAAATTATGCTTGCAAGATGCTGATCGCACCGCTCGCCATGTTTTTCGCACTTTCAAATGCGGCTACGTTTGCTTGATATGAACGTGTTGCTTCTACTAAATCGGCCATTTCGACGACAGGATTAATATTGGGATAGGCAACGTATCCCTTGGCATCGGCATCGGGGTGTGAGGGGTCGTATTTCATGTTGGGTGCTTTGTCATCCCGCACGACTTTATCAACAATAACGCTCATGATGGCAGGGTTGGGTTTAAGCCCTGCCAACCCCTCTTTCAAAGGATCGGAATACCCTAATGAAGAGGTTTGCCGCTCTAATGCTTGATTGTAAACAGTGTTAAAATCGATTGCCTTGAAGACAACTTCTTGGCGGCGGTAAGGTCCCCCCTCGTCGGTGCGGGTGGTTTGTGCATTGGCAATGTTGGAACTGATCGTGTTGACACGAACCCGCTGCGCGGAAAGACCGTAGCCGCTGATATCAAAACTGTCTAAAAAAGCCATGGTTTAGTCCTTATGCCGTTTTACTGGAAGCGTCGATCACGCTTTTAAAAAGTGCCGAATCTTTTTTAAGAGCTGCCGTGAGGGCATTAAACATCATGGAGTTTTTCGCCATCTCTGAACTTTCAACATCCAAATCGACGCTGTTTCCGTCATTTCGAGCCATATGTCCATCCCGAAAAAAGGTGGTCGGTTTAGACTCATTCGAAGCGCTAAAACCGTTTAAATGCCCTTTAGTGGTTTGTGCCATCGGAAGCTCATTCGTTTTATCGGCGAAAAGCTCAGCACTTTTCTGCGCAAGAGCATCTTCGAAACGGATGTCTCTTGGGCGATAGAAAGGGGTATCGGCATTTGCAATATTGCTGGCAATCATATCTTGGCGTGCCGCACGATAATCCATCGCACTTTTCATCAATTCATGTGCTTTTGAAATATTTAGCCCCATACGCTCCCCTTTCTAAAATGTGATTTTACTATCAAGCAAAGACCATTCCATAATGGTTTTATCGGCCCTTTAACGAAGCTTGATATACTACTGCTAAAATTATACACCAATAAGTTATATAAAATGCCCGATAAAAAACTGTTTCTTTTGACTACTGCGCTGATAACGATAGGGATAATCTGTTCGTATACCCTGTCGGCTTATACTGTTATTTTATTTGAATACAACGATTTTCACTTCGTCATCAGGGAGCTTCTGATTGCCGTTATCTCCATTTTGTTGATGTGGATGATTGCCCAGCTGGATCCTAATATATGGCTTCATCGGCTGGGACTGATGCTGTTTTGGGGAAGTGTTTTTTTGATGATCGTGATGCCGTTTCTCCCCTCTTTTTTGGTGAGCGAAGTGGGCGGGGCAAAGCGGTGGATCAAAATTGCCGGATTTTCCCTCGCACCGGTCGAATTTTTCAAAATCGGGTTTGTCTATTTTTTGGCATGGAGTTTTTCGCGTAAACTCGGTCACCATGGCGGTATGGGAGTGAGAGAAGAGTTCAAACGTTTTTTGCCCTATGCAGCCCTTTTTGTACTGGTCATGTTTTTGATCGCGATTGTCCAAAACGACTTGGGGCAAGTCGTCGTTCTGTCGTTGACGCTCGCTTTTATGCTTTTTTTTGCCGGAAGCAGCTTCCGTTTTTTCTTGAGCCTGATAGCCGGAGCGGTAGGCTTTTTTCTCCTTTTTATTGCCATGGCACCGCACCGAATCAACCGTATCCTCTCCTGGTGGGCATCGGCACAAAGCACGATACTCGCGTTTTTTCCCGAATCCATCGCCAAACATTTGCGGATTGAAAACGGCGAAGAGGCGTATCAGATCGGGCACTCGCTGAACGCGATTCATAACGGCGGAATATGGGGGACGGGTTTAGGCAACGGCACGTTCAAGCTGGGTTTTTTGAGTGAAGTGCATACCGATTTCGTTTTGGCCGGAATTGCCGAAGAGTTTGGTTTTATAGGGGTTTTTGTCGTAACGATGTTCTTTATCATGATTTTGCACCGTTTATTTAAAATCGCCAACCGCTCTCATGACGATACGGATTATCTGTTTAGTTTGGGCATAGGGCTGTTGATTACCTTTGCGTTTATGATCAATGCGTACGGAATCAGCGGATTGACACCGATCAAAGGTATCTCCGTGCCGTTATTAAGCTATGGAGGATCGGCGATGCTCGCGTCGAGTATCGGAATAGGGATGGTGTTGATGCTCTCTAAGAAAATCAAGTACAAGTCAGGAGATAAAAAATGAATCTTATCTTTACGGGAGGGGGAACGGGAGGACATTTGGTCATCGCCCTCTCCCTTGCGGAAGCAGCGAAGCAACGAGGACATAAGGTTATTTTTATCGGGTCTACGTCAGGGCAGGATCGTCAATGGTTTGGAAACAGCACGCTGTTTGATGAAACCTATTTTTTAGAGACGACGGGGGTCGTAAATAAAAAGGGATTCGGAAAATTGGGTGCTTTGTGGAAAGTGTTTAAAGCGGTAATTGAATCGCGCCGTATCATCGGAACCTTTGGCGCGGATGCCGTAGTGAGTGTCGGCGGATTTTCCGCAGCGCCCGCGGCCATCGCGAGTATTACGATGAAAACTCCTCTGTATATCCATGAACAAAATGCGATTACCGGCAAACTCAATACGATGCTGCGTCCTTATGCCAAAGGATTTTTCAGTTCGTACGAAGAGGGGGAGGGGCATTGTGATTATCCGGTTAATGAACGTTATTTTCAACATGCCCGTATCCGCAGTGACGTAAAAACGGTTATTTTCCTCGGGGGATCGCAGGGGGCCAAGTTTATTAATGATTTAGCCCTTGAAGTAGCCCCTTGGCTGAGTGAAAAGGGGATAGCCATTATCCACCAATGCGGTGCCAAAGAAGAGGAGCGCGTACAGCATGCCTATCATGAATTAGGCATTCATGCAGAAGTCTATGGTTTTACAACGCATATCGCTGAACTCATTGAACGCAGTGATTTTGCCGTGAGCCGTTCAGGGGCCAGTACGTTATGGGAGTTGTGTGCGGCGAGAGTCCCTGCTTTTTTCATCCCTTATCCCAGTGCAGCTGCCGATCATCAGTATCATAATGCCCGTTACATTGTCGAACATAACGTCGGATGGTGCGAACGGCAAAATGAAGGAATGGCCGAAAAACTTAAAGAAGCGATCCAGAGCGATATTAAATCTAAAAGTGAGGGGCTCTCCCGGCTTATCGCATTTAACGGAGCGGTGAAGATTGTCGAAATGATTGAAAAAGGATGTGAATAACACAAGGGCTTTTTGCTATAATCACGCTACTTATTTGCCTAAGCAAGGGCTGTAAGGAGTCATTTTTTATTCAAAAGGTTTCAACATGAACCATATCCATGCGGGCAAATATCGCCCTTATCCGCAAGTTGATTTGCCAAATCGTATTTGGCCTACCAAAACCATCACTCACGCCCCTATTTGGTGCAGTGTTGATCTGCGTGACGGAAATCAAGCCCTTATCACTCCGATGAATTTGGATCAAAAAATTGAACTCTTTACCCTCTTGCTGAAACTCGGATTTAAACATATCGAGGTGGGGTTCCCCTCTGCGTCCAAAGTGGAGTTTGACTTTTTGCGTACGTTGGTGGAAAAAAATCTTATTCCCGATGAGGTGACGATTCAAGTACTGGTTCAGGCCAGAGAACATTTGATCGACAAAACCTTTGAAGCATTGTCCGGGGTTAAAAAAGCGATTGTTCACCTGTATAACTCGACGTCGGTCGCCCAGCGTAAAATTGTCTTTGGGAAAGAACAGGATGAGATTATCGAGCTGGCACTTGCCGGCGTCGATATGGTCAAAGCCCGAGCCCTTAAGCACGACGGCGAGATCATGCTGGAATACTCACCGGAAAGTTTTACGGGAACGGAGCTTGATTTTGCTGCTCGTATCTGTAACGCGGTAACGGATCGATGGGGAATCAGTGCAGAGCGCAAAGTCATCATCAACCTCCCCGCAACGGTTGAGATGGCAACCCCCAATGTCTATGCCGATCAGATTGAGTGGATGAGCCGCCATTTGACGAATCGCGAACATGTCCTTATTTCGACCCATACCCACAATGACCGGGGGACATCGGTCGCTGCGACCGAGCTTGCGTTGTTGGCGGGGGCCGATCGTGTAGAGGGGACGCTGCTCTCTAACGGTGAGCGAACCGGAAACGTTGATATCATCACCTTGGCGTTGAACATGTACACCCAAGGGGTTGATCCGGAACTCGATTTCAGTGATTTGGAAACGGTTGTACGGATCGTTGAAGAGTGTACGGATATGAAGACGCACGAGCGCCACCCATACGTCGGAGAGCTGGTGTATACCGCCTTTTCAGGCTCACATCAGGATGCGATTAACAAAGGGCTGGCGTATCAACGCACCAAAGAGGACGAGTTTTGGGAAGTGCCATATCTTCCTATCGATCCTCAGGATGTGGGACGCAATTACGAGGGGATTATCCGTATCAATTCCCAGTCGGGAAAAGGGGGTGTTGCGTATGTCCTGGAAGATAAATTCGGCTATTCGCTCCCTAAAAAAATGCATCCTGAAATTGGGCGCATTGTTCAGCAGGT
>DASUMY010000052.1:0-2233 GCA_036277435.1 Sulfuricurvum sp. | reverse complement strand
GAGAAAGATCATGAGATCGAAGCGATTGTTTCAAAAATCGAAAGTCTGTTGGGGTAAATTGTGAATGTCAAAGTTTCTTTAACGCTCAATGCCAAACGTTACGATATTGATGTTGAAGAGGATTTTGCCCATTTTTTGACGCACCACATGAGCCAGGATTTTAACATCGATGGCAATAATGATCTTCGCGTCCTGCTGCAGGCGTATGTTCGTAAAAACTTCGCTTTGTATGAGCAGGAGAAACACATTGCTGCTTTGGTAGAAAAACTGCAAACGATTTAATACGCTTCACAATCCCTTCACAATCTTTTTTTATACTGCTCCTATCAAAAGAGAATTTCATTCAGAGATTCGCTTTAAAGGAGATTCAAATGAAAACGTTACTGATAATGTTAGCGTCGCTTGCACTGGCGGCTTCGATAGCGCATGCGGATGCCAAAGCAGGTCAAAAAGCGTATCTTAAAACGCTTAAAGCAAAGTTCAATATGAACGGGACAAAATTTGCCGCCGAGCATACGGTGGCTGAGTGGGAAGAGCTTTTCGCCGATAACGCGAAAGGGTTTATCAAAGAGTACGGTGAACGGTTTCCAAATGCCGTTCCGGTATTGACCAATCCGTCGATGAGCGATAAGCTTCAAGATATTGGGGACTTTGCCAAAGAGTACGGCAACGACTCCGGCAATGTACCGAGTTGCGGTTAATGTAAATAGATGTGAAGAAGCACGAAGGTGCGCTGGGCTTCCTGCCTGAGGGTGAAACTTAGCGTTAGCGTAGCCGTTGGGATGTATTCCGATGGCGTATGAAAAATGAAATAAAAAGGATTTACAATGAAAACGTTACTTGCAATTTTAGGATTAACTATGGCGTTGAGCGCTGCGGATGGCAGTGCTTTGTATCAAAAATGTGCAGCGTGTCACGGGCTTAAAGCCGAAAAACCGGCTTTGGGAAAATCAGAAGTGATTGCCGGATGGAAAGCCGATAAAACGGTTGAAGCGCTCAAAGGGTATAAAGCCGGAACGCGTAATACGAAAGGGATGGGAGCGATCATGAAAGGGCAAACCGCTGCGTTGAGCGATGCCGATATGAAAGCCCTTGGCGACTATATTGCTAAATTGAAATAAAGAAGGGGCGTACCAAGATCGCTATCCTAAGGGAACGCTCATATACAGACGAACCAGCGTATCGTTGTTCCACGGCAGGATAGGGGGAAAGAGCGCTTTTTGATAGGGATCAAGATTGTATCGGGTATGTTCGGCACTTACATGGAAACTGCTGCCCTCCATCCATTCGGAAACATCATAGCTCACCATCAGTTCATACTGATTTTCGAGCCATTGATGATTACTCCTCCAGTGTTGGATCCGCGTGTAGAGCTTCGTTTTGGGGTTCAGCTTGATATCACTGCGGGCTAAGAGGGAGTAGGCAGCGGTTTCGTGCTGAAAATCATTGGGACCATATCCGAATACCGTCGGTACATCGTCATCAATCTCTAGAAAATAATAGCCCGCCAAGGTTTGTAATCCCAGGTTCATCGTCGATGTCCCATAGTGCGCTCCGACTCCGGCAAAGGCCTTTATCTGCTTTTCAACGGCACTGACCGTATTTAATTTTCCGTCCAATCGTATCAGCCAATCCAATCCGATGCTGGAATCCAAGGGATACAAATCTCCGTGGATGTGAACATCGCTCTTGTACCAAATCGGCTCATAATCAGGATCCAGTTTGTCTTTGTTGTAGTTGAAAAAAGCGGTTAAACTGCCGTTCATCAGAACGCCCCACTGTGTTGCCGCTTTGCCGGCTACGCCGATATCGGCCCCAAACGTGTGTGAGTTTTCATCCTTGACGATCAGATCATGGACCCCGCAGGTCAGCGACCAATCCGCGGCAGCAGGGGTCATAACACTCAGCCCTGCGAGTATCCCCATAAAAGTACGAGCCGTGTATCGTTTCATCCTATCTCCACCCCACACAAATTTTTGTCCCTTTTTTCTCTTCGGATTCGATCGAAATCGTCAGATTATACTCTTTGGCGATCATGGCGACGATGTGCAATCCGATGCCGAACCCTCCCACACTTTTATCGGCGCGGGCATAGCGTTCAAACACTTGGCTGATCATGGAGGAGGGGATGCCGATGCCGTTGTCTTCGATGCATAATCTCCCTTCTTCCAAACGAATGATGATGGTCCCGTTCATGCGGTTGTATTTGATCGCGTTGGAGAGGAGATTGTCG
>DASUMY010000051.1:0-11409 GCA_036277435.1 Sulfuricurvum sp. | reverse complement strand
ACCTAGCGCTCAGGCCGATGTCATCGAATATCTGGCACAAGCCGCCATGCTAGAAGAACAAACGAATGCCATCATCGATATCGGAAGCGAGCAAATGAGCTACAAAGAGCTGCTGCTAGGCTATGCACGTGCAGTGGGGCTGGAACGCACTCTCGTACCGGTCCCGTTTTTTTCACCCAAACTCTCCTCCTACTGGCTCACAATTATGACGCCTGTCCCCTACTCGGTTGCCTCAGCCCTGATCGAGGGGCTAAAAAGCGAAGTCATCGTTAAAAATGACAATGCCTCACGACTTTTTCCTATGATTAGCCCTATGCGCTATGACCAAGCCGTTAAAGCAGCGATAGAGGAGATCAAAAATACGCAAGTCATCAGCCGATGGTCAGATGCCTCGGGTGAAGCGTGGGAAGTTGACCACTCGACGTTAGCAAGTGCCGTCTTTGTCGATAGGCAGATCATCCCTCTTCATGGTATCAATCCAAAAGATCTGTTCGATACGGTATGTACTATCGGAGGTGTCAACGGTTGGTTCGGATTTGACCGGCTATGGAAAATCCGTGGTTTTATTGATAAACTTTTTGGAGGGTATGGCCTATCGCGAGGTCGGCGTGATCCTATAAATCTGCGTATCGGTGACAGTGTTGATTTTTGGAAAGTCGTTGATTTGCAAGAAAATCAACGACTTTTACTCTATGCACAGATGAAGCTCCCGGGAAAAGCATGGCTTGAATTTTTGATCAAAGACAATGCCCTCTATCAAACCGCCTATTTTTACCCTCATGGTCTACTTGGAAGGATTTATTGGTATGCGATGTTTCCTTTCCATCTCTTTATTTTCAAAGGGATGGCCAAGAATCTAATGCAAAAAGTCCGATCTTGAGCATCAAAAAGAGAAGAGTGCAATGACACCCCAATACTGGACCCTTGTTTATTTGTGATACACTATGTGCTGCTAAAGATGATGATATTCAATCATTTCCGGTACGATACAAATCGTTAAAAGTCGACATGGTAGTGCTATAGAACGTAAAGGATTAATTCATGAAAATCGCCGTATCTGCCTGCTTGTTAGGTGAAAAAATCCGCTTCGACGGAGGTCATAAGCATGACCGTTTCATCACCGATGAACTCGGAGAATTTGCCGAATTTGTCCCCTTTTGTCCCGAACATTTAGCATTTGGAACCCCGCGCCCCTCGGTACGGCTTGTAAAATCGGGGGAAACGCTCTTGGTCCACTCAAACAAAGACGGCAGTGACCTCACTCAGCCGTTGATCGAACAAAGCCGCCACGAGCTCTCACGTCTCGATACCGAAAAGCTTTGCGGTATCATCTTCAAATCGAAATCGCCCAGCTGCGGGATGAAAAGCGCCAAACTTTACCTCGAAAACGGCTTTTGCGAGGGGAAAGAGGACGGCATCTTTGCAGCAATGTGCCGTGAGCGCTATGCCCTGTTGCCAATGGAGGAAGAAGGACGCCTCGAAGATCCATGGCTGAGAGAAAATTTCGTCATGCAGGTGTTTGCCTATGATCGATTTGAAACGCTCAAAGCGTCTGCCCCCACGCTGGGGGATCTGGTGATGTTTCATACAGCCCATAAATTCATGCTCCAGGCAAAAGATGAACCGCTCTACCGGGAACTGGGAAACATCGTTGCCAATCGCAACGGCCTCTCGTTTGAAACATTGCTGGGGCAATACGAACTGGGATTCAAAACCGCCATCAGCCGAAAAAGTTCCATCAAACGCAACCGAAACGTCCTCGACCATCTGGCAGGATTTTTCAAAAAAGAGCTCACCAAAGGGGAAAAAGAGACCCTTCACGATCAAATACGCGATTATGCGGATAAAATCATCCCTATGATTGTCCCCCTCTCAACAATTCATCTTTATGCCAAAAAGTACAATACGCTCTATTTGCTCAACCAAACCTTTTTGCATCCCTATCCCAAAACGCTCGCATTGCGTTCCCACATAAAAAGCGGAAAATAGACCATGCGCAGACTTTTGTGGTTTCGGCGTGATCTGCGAGTAGAAGACAATCCCCTCCTCTCCCAAGAGGGGGAGGTTCTGCCCCTCTTTATTTTCGATCCCGCCATTTTGAACGTACTTCCGCGAAACGACCGGCGGGTGACGTTTATCTTCAACGCTGTTATGGATCTCAAATCTGCCCTGCAAAAGCGCTCTTTGGATCTGGCAATTTTTTACGGCAAACCCACAGACGTATTTGGATGGCTGCTGCAAAACGGATCCTACCGTGATGTGTGTGCATCGGGTGATTATGACGCGTATGCACTTCAGCGCGACCGTGATGTCTCTCATCTGACCGAGTTCACGTATCTGCATGATACCTATATCTTTAAGCAGGATGAAGTGCTCAAAAACGACGGCACACCGTACCTCGTCTTTACCCCGTTCTACAACCGTGCCAAACTGGTATTTAATGCGGCGCACATGGTCGAATATCTTCCATCTGTACACTCCTTAATCAACTTTGATTACACCCGGATTCATTGTATTGATGAAAACGGACATTCCGCCCTTCCTCTTTGCCTCGAATCAATCGGCTTCCAGCCGCAGAATTTAAGCGCTCATCAGAAGATGACTCCTTGGGAAAAATTGGAACAATTTGCCTCAAAACTCCCCTCATATACTCATGATCGCGATTATATGATGCTGGATGCTACCTCGTTGCTTAGTACTGATTTGCGTTTCGGGACGATTTCCATTCGTGCCGTACTGCGTTGGCTGGCCCAACAAAAAAGAGCAGGGATTGACACCGAACCGTTTTTCCGTCAGCTCGTCTTTCGTGATTTTTACGCGATGCTGCTGTACCATTTTCCCCATTTGGCCCATCGCAACTTCCGTTATAAGTTTGCAGGAGTACCCAACGATGACTATTTCAGAGCTTTTTGCACGGCACAAACGGGAGTCCCCATTGTCGATGCCGGGATCAGAGAGCTGCTGAAAACGGGAGAGATGCACAACCGCGTCCGGATGATCTGTGCCTCGTTTTTCACGAAGAACCTCCTCTTGCCGTGGCAATGGGGCGAAGCGTTTTTTGCACACCATTTGATGGACTATGATGCGGCGAGCAATATCCTCTCCTGGCAATGGAGTGCAGGTACCGGCGTCGATCCTCAACCCTATTTCCGGATTTTCAACCCCTACACCCAAACCGAAAAGTTCGATAAAAAAGCCCTCTACATCAAACAGCATCTCCCCGAAATCTCCGACACTCCGGCTAAATTTTTATACGATGAAGAGTCTTTAATCCACTATTCCATCGCAGATTATCCCAAACCCATCGTGAATCATAAAACCTCCTCCAAAAAAGCGTTAGAGTATTTTAAACATACCCTTTGAGGATAAATCGATTCCATTATCTTTTTATCGCTACCATACCGGTTATCTTTTTACCACATTGAGGATTGTATGAGCCAAATTTTTCTCTTAACGTTTCTACTCGCTATTTTTTACTGGGTTTACAAAAGCTATTCGCGCTACGAAAAGAGCGAATACTCCCCCAAGCAGTTTCGCAATTTTGTCCTCACCAAAGAGGCGTTAGCCAAAAGTGAACTGGGACTATTTGTGGCATTGACCGCCA
Source organism: Sulfuricurvum sp. (assembly GCA_036277435.1). GTDB lineage: Bacteria > Campylobacterota > Campylobacteria > Campylobacterales > Sulfurimonadaceae > Sulfuricurvum. Next base: position 7,805 of record DASUMY010000051.1, on the reverse strand, counting down.
AAGTAGCCAAAGCAGACGGCAGAGTCGATGAACTTGAAGCGGAACTGGTTGGCAATATGTTCAACGATATCAGTTCCCTTTTCCCTCAGCCCGAAACGGCCAAAAAACTGCTCAAAGAAATTTTTGATATCGAAAAACAGGTGCCACATAATATAGACAAGGTTGCATTGGCCTTGTATTCCATCATCCAAAATGATCCGCACAAACGGATTCAGATGATGCAGTTTCTTGTCAATCTCGCCTACATTGACGGCACACTCAGCCACAGCGAAGAGGCGATGCTAACGAAAATCGCGGCATTTTTGCACTTTAGCGCAAACGATCTCTCTGCGATGCTGGAGCAATTCGGATCGTTTCATCATAAAAGCGTCAAAGAGAGTTCCATAGATCAGGCGTATACCCTGCTGGAAATTACCAAAGAGGCGTCGAATGACGAACTGAAAAAAGCATACCGCGCGTTGGTCAAACAGCATCATCCCGATATTATCAAGGCGCAAGGGGCCAGTGAAGAGTATATCCAAGCCTCCACGGCCAAAGTGCAGGAGATCAATGCCGCCTATGAGATGATCAAAAAATCCCGAGGAATCTAAATCCTCCGGGAAAATACTCTACGATGTGCTAAACTATTAGGCATGATTACTGTAAAACCTGATGCAAAAATTGCTATTGTCATGCCCCATCAGAATAAAGCCCTTAGTATGGCACTTCAACAAGCGACGTTAGAACAGCTTGGCCAGATACAAAAAGGCAAAGATCTCAAATCGATTGTCCATTCTCTCTTTCAGGACAAAATTACCGATAACAAATCCAATCATGTACTATTAGATATTCTCAAAACCAACAGTGTGTTTAAACAATTTGGGAATTTCACCGATGAGCTTAAAACGCTTTTGACAACCCTCAAATCGGATCCCCAGATAGCCCCAAAACTCGCTAAACTTGAAACCGCTCTCAAATCCATCTCTGCGTTGGATGTCCCTGCACTCAAAGGGCAGATTGCCAATTCCGGCGTATTTATGGAGTCTAAAATCGCTTCCGTGTTGCAACCGATGCAGACGATTCGTCAAACACTTGAAACGCTGCAGCAGGCATTGAGCCAAAGCAGTCATAACGAAGCAAAAAATCTCTCCCAAAATCTCACAGCACTGCTTGAGCATCCTGTCTTGGAAAACGCCCATGAGGATAGTGCTTCCGCACGCATCCTCATTACCACCCTTCGCACCCTGACCGATACGATTGAACGTATCCTCCCTAAAATGGATACTCTGACCCCCAAGGAAACGAAACTGTCGCAGGAAATTCGCACAGGAGCAGAACGGTTAACGCCCTTTACCAAACCCGAACAGCTCTTAGTGCAGACACAGCTTGAAGAGAAACTGGGACACGATGTGAAATCCTCTCTTATGCAGCTGAGTGAGGAGATTAAGAGCCTCAATACTCCGATATCCAATGAGGTACAAGGACAACTCGACAAACTTATGACCCATATCGATTATCACCAGCTTCTTTCTCATCTGAATGGGTCCAATTCCCTCTATTTTCCCTTTTCGTGGGATCAGCTTGAAGAGGGTTCACTCGCATTCAAAAAAGGGACCCAAAATAAATTTTACTGTGAGATTCATCTAAAGCTGAAAGAGTACGGGACACTGAATCTTATGATGGCGATGTATGACGATCATCAGCTCGAGATACACGCCTACACGGAAAAATCAGCACTCAAAGAACGGATACAAGAGCATATCAGCACCTTAAGAACCCTTCTCAAAGAAGCAGGTATCACCGTCAAAGCGATACGCGTACTGGAGACCAAAGAGGCTGCAATCGCCAGTGCCTATACCCAAGAAGAGAGCGATTTGCATAGCGGATTCGAGGTAAAAGTGTGAAAAAAGCCGTCGCTTTACGTTATGACCCCACCAAGGAAAACTCTCCGCGTGTCGTCGCCACAGGCAAAGGGGAAACGGCTGAAAAAATCATCCAAATCGCCGAACTGCACCAACTCCCGATCCAAAAAGACGAAGACCTCGTCGAACTCTTGAGCAAAGTGGAACTGGATCGTGAAATCCCCGAGAAACTTTATGTCGCCGTAGCCGAAGTATTCCGATTTATCTACACGATTACCCGCGAAAAATAATCAGCCTCACGCTGTGGCACATGCTAAAATTCTAGTGCGTTCAGGAGATTAGTCCCCTTGCTGTCCCGTTCCCCAAGCGGCTGTAGATCATAGCGCGATTCAATGAGTGTCAAAATCGACGTCGTGTCATACTGTGTATGATCGATATACCCCCGTTTCGCATAAGGGGAGATGATGAGAGCGGGGATGCGTGTCCCCGGACCCCATCGGTCACCCTTTGGCGGTGCCACGTGATCCCATAATCCTCCGTTCTCATCGTAGGTGACAATAATGAGAGATCTCTCCCATACTGCTCGGTTTGCCTGAACCGATTCTACAATGTGACGCAGTTTTTCATCGGCCGCCTTCACACTCGCGTATCCGGGATGTTGGTTCTCTTCTGCGGAAGGTTTGAAGAAAACAACGCTCGGGAGTTTTCCCGATTCCAGTTCGCTAAAAAAAAGCTTTTCGTCTTTTAAATGTTTTCTCCCCTCGCTTCCGGGGGCATACCGCTCAAAGTACAAAAACGGATTATGGTGGTATTGGTAGTGGATGGCATCACCCTCTCCCGAAACGGCACGATCGTATCCCCCGCTGTACCAGCTCCAGGAGATATTTTTATCACTCAGACGATCTCCGATCGTATCATGGGTCAATGGCTTCAAACGCATGTTTGGGTCACCATATTTCGCTTTGTAAGGAGAATGAAACGGCTGAACCGTATTGACGGCATACCCATCGGGAGTCAATATTCCATCCCGAATGATTTCACCATTCGGTGACAGTTCATAGCGTGAAAGAGCGGATTTCTCGCCTACATATGGTGTACGTGCCGCAATGAGCCACTGATGATTCAAAAACGATCCTCCGAAGGCCGCGGCAAAAAAACGGTCACACAGTGTGTAGGCTTGTGCATATTCCCACAATGCACTATGAGTCATATCGTGATACCCCATAGCAAGAGCTTTTTGATCGCTTACATCGACAAAGCGGTCATTTTTACCCCCATTAATCTGGAGCTGATTTTGATAAAAACGGTGAACCATATCGGGGATAAACGCCTCGTGGGAAACCGTTTGGTCTAATAAAAAAGGTCCATTTTTCAGGGTGATGGGAAAACCCAGTTCTTTCCCCTCTTCGCTCATGGGAAGGGTTGAATAAATACGCCCGCTAGAGTCGCGCTGAAGCGCATACGGTGTGTGAGGATGATCCGACGTATCCGCATTCTTAAAACCGCGAAACAGATGGTCAAAACTGCGATTTTCGAGATAGACGATGATGATATGATCGATTTTTGAACGAAACGCATCCGCATGTACCCAACCAACCAACAGCCATAGTAAAAGTAAAAATTTTTCCATCCCTCTCCCCCTCTTTTGACGTGAAAGTATAACGCCTAACCCTTACGAAGCGGTTACTTAGCTCTCTTGTATCAGGCGAATAGGAGCCTCTTTTTAGTATACTCCTACACTTCATAACGAAATGGAATATGCGTGAAATTCTTTTCTCTATTACCCCTGCTGCTCTTTTTTATGACCCATGCGATAGCAAACGACAGTGTCGCCAAAAATGCTCCCGCTTTACTCTCTTCCGTGGTAAAAATCAAAGTACAACGTACCGATACCATCCCCGAAGAGAGCGAACTGATCCAAAACGATACAGGTGGGTCGGGGTTTGTGTTTGATGCTCATCATCATATACTCACCAATGCCCATGTCATCAAAGATGCCAAAAAAATTGCCATCGTTGATCTCAACAACACGGAATATCCCGCAACGCTAGTTGCGAAAGACGATAAATCGGATATCGCTATTTTGGAAGCGGCCTCGTTCAATGCTCCACAAATCGCCTATGGCCAGAATGCCGCATTATCAATCGGAGATAGCGTTTTTGTGATCGGTTCCCCCTATTCATTAGGGCTTGGGGTGACGGTCGGTGTCGTAAGTTCCCTGCAGCGCTATTTACCCAATTATCCCTACCAGTATTTCATCCAAACCGATGCCGCGATCAATCCGGGGAACTCCGGCGGCCCGATGTTCAATCGCAACGGGGAGCTCATAGGGGTTGCTACGATGACCTTTTCAAAATCGGGTAGCTATACCAATATCGGCTTTGCTATTCCGATCCAAGAGGCTCTGCGCATCGGGAATCTTTTGATTCGTGATAAAAAAATCGAGCGCGGCTATTTGGGAGCCGAATTCCTCATCTCCGACAAAGTATCCCGAAAAATGGGGTATCAAGCCTCGCTCCTTATCACCCGCATTGAATCCAAAAGTCCGGCAAATGACGCCGGTCTGAAAGCCGGAGATCTTCTCATCGAGCTGAACGATGAAAAGTTCTATGACAGCGGTGCACTCCACCGGTTTTTAAACCGCTCCAGCCCCAATGATCAGATCAACATTTCCTATATTCGGGATAAAAAACGGTATTCAACTACGGTCACGTTAACAGCAGCACCCGTATCCGCTTCTCCTGTCATCAATGTCGGCACTGGTGATTCAGCCGAAAAACTGGGGCTCATTCTCCAAGAGACAGTGGAAAAAGCAGGGATAGAAGTCGTGTTGAGCTATGCCTCGGCAAAAACGGCCGGCTTCGCTTCGGGTGATATGCTGCACTCTGTCAATGCAACAGCGGTCAAAACCATCAAAGAATTCAATACCCAACTTGCCAAACTCAAGGAAAATGAGATCACGATGATCACCCTACGCCGTAACGGCGATCTCATTCGTTTGCCATTGGGGTCTAAAACAGCCCTGCAGGGATACACAACGGCCAATTAATTTTTCTCTTTTTAGAGGATTAAAAGGCTCTGTGGATTAGTATTCCCCCTACGAAAGAGGGAGAGAGCATGGAGCAATTTATTTTTATCATCGCGCTGCTTTTCATCGGCATGGTGCTTCAAAAAGCCGATGTCCCTGCTGATTTTTCCAAAAGCCTCAATTTTTTTGTTATCTATGTTTCCGTTCCGGCAACCGTCTTGCTCCAAGTACCGAAAATTGCGCTGAATGCTTCCGCCCTTAGTACCATCCTGATCCCCTGGCTGCTGCTTCCGATTATGGCGTACATCGTTATTATCATGACCCGAAACCACCCGTACGAGGTCAGAGCGGCCCTGCTGCTCGTTGTCCCCCTAGGGAACACCTCATTCCTCGGAATACCGATTATAAACACGCTCCTAGGTGCTGATGCGATTGGCTATGTTCTGATGTACGACCAATTCGGCACCTTTTTGATGCTCGCTTTGTACGGAAGCGCCGTCATCTCCCATTACGAAACGGGGACCATTCACCGGCGGCTCATTCTCAAAAAACTTCTCTTATTTCCGCCCTTTATGTTCCTTCTGTTTGCTCTGATATTTGGGGAGATGCCCGCATCCGTTCATCCCTATTTAGAGATACTCTCTTCGACCCTGATTCCCGTCGCGCTCATTTCCGTAGGATATTCGCTTCGCTTGGGAGGGGAGATCGATTATCTGCTGATGTCCAAAGCCCTCTTTCTCAAACTGCTCGCCATGCCGCTCATTGCTTTTGGGATGTTGGTTCTCTTCGACGTTGATCCTGTAGCCTTTCACGTATCGGTGCTCGAATCGGGGATGCCCTCGATGATCACGGCAGGGGCATTAGCGATTGCCGCAGGATTTGCCCCTGCGTTGAGTGCAGCAATGGTCGGTTACGGGATTATTCTTTGCTTGATCACCCTTCCCCTTATCGCCTATCTCCTGCAAATGACACTCTAAGCATCTTTCCCTTTGATTGATCAAAGGATCGCCTAACGCGCAAAACGGTACAATCGCGCTACTATGAACATTGACATTCAACGCCCTTTAGCATGACCTCTTCCGATACACGCCGCGGCATCCTGCTGATGCTGGCCGCCTCCTTTTTATTTGCCCTTACGATGGTATGCGCCAAGCTTCTCTCCGACTCAATGGGATCGGTCGAAGTGACGTTTTGGCGCAATGCGGTCGGCTTGATCGTCCTTTCAGCATTTATTCTACGCACACCGATCCGAAATGTGGGAGGCCGTCCTTTCACCCTTATCTTTCGCGGAGTGATCGGCACCGTCGCCCTGCTGACGTTTTTTTACACGATCAGCGCTACGTCACTCTCCCATGCGATCGTCTATGCGAAAACAGAGCCGATATTCACGGCTATTCTCGCTTTTTTTTTACTGGGGGAAAAACTCTCATGGCGTGCCGTCCTCGCCATTCTCATCGGCTTTGCCGGAGTCGCTGTTCTTAGCGGTATGCATTTTGATTATCTGCACATTATGGGGATTTTAACGGGGTTTCTTTCAGCACTGGCCTACACCAGCGTCCGCAGTCTCAAAGCCTACTACGATGCGAGGAGTGTCGTCCTCTCGTTTATGTTTTTCGGGGTCCTGATTCCTGCGCTGTTGATGATTTGTGCAGAGTTTTATACATCCGATCTATTCGCTTTTGCCCTTAACCCTTTTACTATGCCCGAAGGGAAGGATTGGCTTTGGATAGCCCTCATGGGGCTCGCGGCTGCATTCGGGCAGCTTTACATGACCCGTGCTTATTTTTATGCTAAAGCGGGATTGGTCAGTACGATCAGCTACTCGGTTATCCTCTTCGCATCCCTCTTTGGAATAGCCTTGGGCGATCTCTTACCCACTGCGATGATTATAACCGGAGCCGTAATGATTGTCATCAGCGGAATAGTGCTCTCACGCGAAAAATAAAAAATCCGTTTTTAGTCAAAAACGTTTATGATCTTATCGCCCAATTCATCCAAAGGCATTTTTTCTTTTACTTGTGCCGATTTTTTTTCAGTCGATACACTGGTATTCTCTTCAGCCTGAACAGCAGGCGCAGCTGCTTCTATCACCGTCGGATCATCACTGTGATTGCTGTCACTCGAAACATTCATCTCGGCAGTCGTAGCCTCTTTTTGGGAATCCAGATAAAAGGCTTTGAAGAGGATAAAGGCAAGTGCAAAAAGAATGAGATAAATAAAGGGTCGCATCGTAGCTCCTACGTCTGATAATTTTACGGTATAGGCAGTAAAAGTGTCTCATTTAGTCAATAATACAAGCGATTAAATGAAACACTTACATCATGGAAAAGAATAATACTCACTTTTGGGAAACGAAACAACTACATGAACTTTCTCATGATGAATGGGAATCGCTTTGTGATGGGTGCGGGCTATGCTGTTTGCACAAACTTCAAGACGAAGAGGAGGAGAACGCACCCGTTCTCATGACCCGTGTCGTCTGCCGCTGTTATGACCTTCAAGCAACACAATGCAGCGATTACGCCAACCGTCATACCGTCGTTCCGGGCTGTACCGCACTGACAGCCAACCGAGCTGCCGAATTCGACTGGCTTCCCCAAACCTGCGCCTATCGTTTACGCCATCATAATCTCCCTCTTCCCCAATGGCATCCACTGATCAGCGGTACAAAAGAGAGTGTCAGACCCTATAGTCTGCATGCGCTGAACCCCGTGATGGAAACCGATGACATTGATTTGGAAGATTATCTGATTTAAGTCATGAAACACAAGCCCTCGTATTATGATCATTGTCTCTCTGAGATGAAAGAGATGTTTAGTATTCCGGAGGAGCTCTTTTTTGAACTCAATGACGCCTTTTTCGAAATCGCTGCGCAGCAAATAGAGTTGCTACGAGTGGCGTTGTTACAAAAAGATGTACAGCAACTCATTTTGCAT
>DASUMY010000050.1:0-3500 GCA_036277435.1 Sulfuricurvum sp. | reverse complement strand
AAACTCTCAAATCGCCTTGCCGCAATCGAATCTGGTCGTATCATCCGTGTCTGCCCCCCTATGGATTTTTTCAGCCCCCAAACCCTCAGCGGAAAACTTCAACTAATCGGCGAGGTTTTATCGATTGAATACGATCCGCCTGCTTACATAGTAACCCTATTAACCGGCCATACGATAATCAAAGCAGTCGTTAGTGAACAAGAAGCAAGTGCATTGCATGTAGGTGAAAAAGCGATCATTGCCTCTAAAGCATTCAATCCGATTCTCATCCCTTTGAGCTAGTTAAGTTTATGTTATACAACTAGTATATCTTTCATGACCATTTTTCAGGTCATTTGGAGTACAAATTCACACTATAAGCAATCCGTTTATCACTCTCTTTACGAAGGAGATAGTATGAAACGCTTAATCACTTTGTACACCGAAAATAAAAATAGTATTCAATTTTATCTTCGGACTACACTCCAAAACTTCACCGCGACAACGCTGGAAGCCAAGAATCTGCAACGATTTTTTGAAACGGAAAAAGCAGCAGAAATCATCTATGCCATCAGTCGCGATTTTATACAAATTACTCCCGATTATGGACGGCGCTATAGCGACACTAATCGAATCGGAAAAAATAAGACATTTTACTTTCAAGGGCTCCTTTTTGAAAAAGAAGCTGTCTATATTACCAACCCCTACATTCATAATATTACGGGATTGCCTTCGATTACCGCCATCAAACAAGAAGATGACCATTTCATTGTTGTCGATTTTGATATGCTAAAACTGCTTGAAGAACTTCGGTTAATCGAGTACAACAGTCTCTTTGACAAAGTCAATAAAATGGTGATGGGGGGCGGCAGTTTATTGCTCGGATTAGTTTCTGTTTTTTTAATCTTGTACGGCGGCTTTATTTTTGGAAAAGTCGTCATTATGCATTTTAACAGCAATGAAATACTGCATCAAATTTTCACCTCCGTTATTTCAATAACTATCGGATTGGCAATCTATGATCTTTCAAAAACGATGATCGAAAATGAAGTTCTCTACAAGACGCTTGACCCTGCCAATGAAATTCAAAGCAAAATTTTAAGTAAATTTCTAACGTCCATTATCATCGCACTGTCGATTGAATCGCTGATGGCCGTCTTTAAAATCGTTCTTGATGACTACAGCAAAATAATCAATGCGTTTTATCTCATTGTAGGGGTGACTCTCTTGATCATCGGAACTGGTATCTATAACCATTTCAGCCGTCCGCAGCGCAAAAGCGATAATCGGACGAATTGATTATTTTCGGCGGCTGTTTGACTTTTTACCTGCAGGTTTTTTCTCGATCGGTTCTTCTCGTGCAACACGTGGTCCCCGTTTGCCGGCGAACTTCGGCTGAACAGGTGCTTTCTTGCGCTTATTGCCGAATGCCCCCTCCACTTTTCCTTTTTTCTCTTCACCCTTGCTCATACTTTTACCGCGCGTTTTCAACAAACCTTGATCGGCAGGGGGTTCAAACCCTTTGACCAAAATCGTTTCGACATTTTTACCCAGCATCATTTCGATTTTTTTCCATGACAAATGCTCGGCGCTTGACAGAAGGGTAATCGCCAACCCTTCATTGCCTGCACGCCCGGTACGTCCGATACGGTGCAGGTAATCGGTACTGACGTGGGGGATGTCATAGTTGATGACAACGTCCAGCCCCTCGATATCCAGCCCCCGCGCGGCAATATCAGTCGCGACTAAAATACGGGTTTTCCCTTCTCTGAAATCGCTCAGGGCACGGTCACGAGCACCGTGTTTTTTATCGCCGTGAATGACCGCATTTTTCAGACCGCTTTGAGTCAGCTCTTCGCTCACTTCATCCGCTTCTTTTTTCGTACGGGTAAACACGAGGACTTGGGGATAGTTGTTGGAACCGATCAGATACGACAGAAGCTCTTTTTTACGCTCTTTTTCAACCGGATGGACCACTTGGCGAAGCGTTGCGTCAGCGGCTTTTAAATTATCAATCTCTACTAACAGAGGTTTTTTCAAGATTTTTTCGCTCAATTGTTTGACAGCACCCGTCATTGTGGCCGAAAACAGCATATTCTGACGGCTAAGGGGAAGCAAGTCAATAATCTGCTCTACTTCGCGAATAAATCCCATATCAAAAATCGTATCGGCTTCATCAAACACGAGAAATTGAATTTTTGACAGCGGTATATGCCCCTGTTTGTTCAGTTCGAGCAAACGTCCGGGTGTGGCAACAATAATATCCACCCCTTGAGCCAGCTCTTTGGCTTGACGTGCCATATTTGCACCGCCAAAAAGAGCCATACAGACGATATTAAGTTCACCCGCATACGATTGAATCGCCGAAGCAACTTGAGATGCGAGTTCACGTGTTGGGACAATGACCAAAGCACGGGCACTGTGATGTTTGACCTCTTCTGATTTTGCCAGTTTATGCAGTATCGGCAATGCGAATGCAGCGGTTTTCCCGGTCCCTGTTTGTGCAGCGGCCAGGATATCCCGTCCGTTGAGAATCAACGGTATCGCTTTGATTTGTATCGGTGTTGGAGTGAAATATTCGAGTGATTCAAGATTTGAACGCAGTTGAGTATTAAGTAAAGAAAATGGCATTGGGTTCTCCTGCGCATATAATTAACGAATAATAGCATTGTCGTGCTTAGTATGGACCATTTTTTGCTACTATTACGCAAATCAAACTATCGGAGCAGACCGTTGAAGGCATTAGCCATATTACTAGGATACATTACACTGACATGGGGCGCTATGATGAGCGGAACCGTGTATGATAAAACTACGTCCAAGCCTATTCATCAAGCCATTGTTATTTCCGGCGGAAAAGAGTATCGGACAGATATCAACGGATCGTTTACCGTTCCGGCATCATCCATTCTAGGGGTACGTGCGGTGGGATATGATCGCAAGTTTTACAAAAGCGGCGGCAAAATGTACCTCAACCCATTTATCCCCAAAGCCCTTTACCTCTCCAGCTTTGGAGCTACAAGCTCAAAACTGATGGGAAATGCAAAACACTTGATCCGTACAACCGAAATCAATGCTCTGGTTATCGATGTTAAAATGGACCGCGGCCAAATTGCGTTTAAAACGCAAAATGCCATTGCCAATAAAATCGGCGCCCAAGAAGTTATCCTGTTCAAAGACATTAAGAAATTCGTTTCCGATTTGCACAAAGAAAAAATTTATGTCATTGCCCGTATCGTTGCTTTTAAAGACACGCCGTATATTACGGCTTTCCCTCAGTACGGGGTTAAAAAAACCGATGGCACCTTATTCAAAGACAAAGAAGGTTTGTATTGGATCGATGCATCGCATAAAGAGCCGCGTAACTACATCATCGATATTGCAGCCGATGCTGCTATGGCCGGTTTTGACGAAGTTCAATTTGACTATGTCCGTTTTCCGGATCGCAAAGGAATCAAATTTTCGGTTGAAAATACCCAAGCCAACCGTGTCCAGGCAATTTCTGGATTTTTGGAAGCGGC
>DASUMY010000049.1:0-9130 GCA_036277435.1 Sulfuricurvum sp. | reverse complement strand
TTAAAAATTCTCTCATAATTAGTCCCCTTTATCAGGATTTAGTGGCAATTTGGTTAAGTTTTTCGGGCGGACGAGCCAGAAATTTCGGATTTCGACACGGAAATTTTTAAGTAAATTTTGCGCCATTTCACTCTCTGTCTCGGCTACATACTCTTTGAGCAACCGCTTGAGATAATGACGTGCTTCGTCCCCATCATCCGTATCAATACGAATAGCATCCACGAGCTCACGATTGACGTTTTCCACAAAAGTATGATCTTGGTCATAAACGAACGCAAAACCTCCTGTCATCCCCGCACCAAAGTTAATACCGGTTTTACCGAGAATCAGAACAACACCGCCCGTCATATATTCGCACGCATTGTCTCCCGTCCCCTCAACAACCGCCAAAGCACCCGAGTTACGCACGGCAAAACGCTCACCGACTGAACCTGAGATAAAGAGTTTACCTCCCGTAGCACCATACAGACAGGTATTTCCACCCGCTGCAAATGCTTCGCCTTGATTTTGTGAACGGATGACGATTTTACCGCCATGCATCCCTTTACCGATGTAATCGTTCGCAACACCCTCCAAACGGATAGAGACTCCGCTGATTAAGAAGGCACCCAGAGCTTGACCTGCAATACCTTTGAGATTGATTTTAATCGTATTCTCTTTAAGACCAGTATCACCGTAATATTGTGCAATCTCTCCACTGATGCGAGCCCCGAAACTACGATTAATGTTACAAATATCACGGGTTATACGAATCGGGCGTTCCGGATTTTTGATCGCATCCATCGCTTCTGCAAGAACCTCTTTCTCAAATTCATTGGAATCAAACGGCTCATTGCTTTGTGATTGGCACGTATCGAATCCCTCTTCACGGTGCAATACGGAGCTGAAATCAAATTTCTGAGCGAATTCGGTATCGATAACCTGCAGCAAATCACTGCGCCCGACAAGCTCTTCCATCGTTTTGTAGCCCAATTTGGCCATGATCTTCCGTACGTCTTCTGCTAAATAGGTAAAATAGTTGATCAACTGTTCTACCGTTCCCGTGAAATATTCGCCTCTTAGTTTTTCATTTTGCGTTGCGATACCGACGGAACATTTGTTAACGTGACAAATTCGAAGCATTTTACATCCGATAATCGTCAATGCCCCTGTACCGAAAGCATAACTTTCTGCACCCAGCAACGCGGCTTTGACAATGTCCTGCCCTGTTTTAAGACCACCGTCCGTTTGTACATGAACCAATCCACGAAGATTATTCACTTTGAGCGCATTATGGGCTTCGGCAAGTCCTAATTCCCATGGATTACCCGCAAATTTGATCGATGTGAGCGGAGCGGCACCTGTACCGCCATCTCCGCCGGAAATAATGATTTTATCGGCATACGCTTTCGCAACACCCGCAGCAATTGTCCCCACTCCCGCAGAAGAGACCAATTTAACCGCTACTGTCGCATTCGGATTGACCTGTTTCATGTCAAATATAAGCTGCGCCAAATCTTCAATCGAATAGATATCGTGGTGTGGCGGAGGTGAGATCAACGTCACACCCGGCATGGTGTAACGAAGCCGTGCGATCAAACCGCTTACTTTATGCCCCGGAAGTTGCCCTCCCTCACCTGGTTTAGCCCCTTGTGCCACTTTAATCTGAATCTCTTCAGCCGATCGTAAGTATGCCGGCGTGACACCGAAACGTCCTGATGCGACTTGTTTGATTTTAGAGTTTTTAAGCGTACCGAAACGTGCCGAATCTTCACCCCCCTCACCCGAGTTGGATTGCGCACCGATGGTATTCATCGCTACGGCAATACACTCATGCGCTTCCGGAGAGATTGATCCCAAACTCATCGCAGCCGATGCAAATCGTTTGAAAATAGCCTCTTTTGACTCTACTTCGGAGATATCAATACTTGCCCGATCCGATTTAAATTCAAAGAAGTCACGAATAAATTTTTGACCGCGACTGTTTACCAGTGTGCTTAAACGGTCAAAGTCTTCCCGTTTTCCGGTTTTTGAGACACGGTGAATGGCATGAATCACATCAGGATTGAAATCGTGATGCTCTTGACCGTTGTAAAATTTATAGTATCCACCGATTTTAAGCGGGAAAATACGGTTGAATCCCCCTACTTCGAAAGCATCCTTATGATTTCTGTCCAATCGTGCGTCAATGTCTTCATAGGTGAGTCCCGGAATCATGACATGCGATTCACCGAAACACTCATGTACAATTTCACGGCTCAGACCGATAACATCAAAGAGTCCTGAATTACGATACGACCCAATGGTCGCAATCCCCATTTTTGACATAATTTTAAGCAATCCGGCATTGAGTGCATGGTGTACCGATTTAAAGGCTTCGGAACAGTTCACTTCATTGACGCTGTTTTCAGCACGTGCCGCTACCGTTGTAAACAACAGGCTCGGATAAACAGCACTCGCACCGTACGCAATCAATGTCGCAGCACCGTGAGAATCGATCACCTCACTCGTACACGCAACGATAGAGGCCAAATGGCGGATACGCGCCTCCAAGAGCGCGCGGCTGATACGTCCGACTGCCATCAGCATCGGAATGGCTTTGTGATCTTTGTCAAATCCGCTGTCATCGAGGATGACGATACGCACCCCCTCTTCACGAACCGCTTTTATCACCTCTTCTACCAGTGATTCAAGCGCTGTTTTCAATGAACCTTTGTAGGCCGTTGAAAATTCTTGGTTGGTATAAAATGATTGGTAGCGCGGTGATTTTTTATCACCGAATGATTTTAGAACCTCAAGCTTTTCGCGAATAATGATCGGAGAAATCGCTTTGAGGCGATTCGCATGCGTCGGGATTTCATCTAAGATATTGTGCGTTTCCCCAAACCCTGTGTTGAGACTCATCACCACTTTTTCACGAATCGGATCGATCGGTGGATTGGTAACCTGGGCAAAACGTTGTTTGAAATAATCGCTGAAATGACGCTGTACGCTGCTGAATGCCGCCAATGGAGTATCATCCCCCATTGATCCGACGGCTTCTTTGCCATCACGCATCATAGGCTCGATCACTTGCTCAACAACCTCTTGGGTAATATTGAAATAGCGTTGACGCTCTATCAAATGGGAAGCATCATAATCGCAACGGGTCACATATTGCTCTTCAACATGCTCTTGGAGGTAGATCATGTGATCGTTAAGCCATTTCATATACGGATTAGAGGATTTGAGATATTGATTAATATCTTCATCTTTGAGCACTTTGCCAAATTTCAAATCCAAACCGATCATTTGTCCTGACTGCAAACGCCCCCGTTCTTTGATTTGATCTTCGGGAATATCAATAACGCCGTATTCACTCGCAATCAAAAGGGTGTCGTCATGGGTAATAATGTATTTCGACGGGCGAAGACCGTTACGGTCAAGTACACATCCGATATAGCGGCCATCGGTGAGGGAGAATGCCGCCGGACCGTCCCATGCTTCGAAAACAGTGGAGTGATACTCGTAAAATGCGCGCAGCTGCGGATCCATATGAGGGGCATTTTGCCACGGTGCCGGAATAACCGCGCGAGCGGCTTTGAAAAAATCCATTCCGTTCGCAATCAAAAATTCGAAAAAATTATCGGCGCTGGCACTGTCTGAACCATGCGGCTGTAAAATCGGAAGCAATCGCGCAATCTCTTCATCGGTAAATACTTCGCTTTTAATCGATTCGGATTTGACGGCAACGTTGAAACGGTTTGCTTCAACCGAGTTAATCTCACCGTTATGGGCAACGGCGCGAAACGGTTGAGCCAAACGCCATTTCGGCAAGGTATTCGTCGAAAAACGCTGATGGAAAAGAGAAAACGAAATTTTAAAATTTTCATTTTGAAAATCGGTGTAAAACTCTTTAATATGTGTGGGCATGATAAGCCCTTTGTACGAAATAACGCTCGTAGACATCGACGCAATATAAAAATCTTGATCCGCAACAAACATATGTTCCGTTTCTTTACGGCTCAGATACAGCAATGCATCGAAACGCTGGCTCGCCATCAACGAGTTAGGGGTAATAAAAATATGGTGAATTTCAGGGAGCGATTGAAGAGCCTGCTCTCCGAGTGCATTGGTATCAACAGGGACAATACGATCTAAAACGACTTTGAGATCATTGGCGGCACACATACGTTCCAACGCTTCGAGCTGTGCTGCGTTACGGGTAAACACAACCGCAACCGCATACATCTCGGGCAATTCAACATCTTTTTCAGCCGCCGCCGAACGCATGAACTCATGCGGCATGGAAAGGAGCAAACCGCTTCCGTCGCCGGTTTTACCATCAGCAGCAACCGCTCCGCGGTGCATCATACGTTCCAATGCCGTTATGGCATTTTCAAGCGTTTCATGAGAGGGACGATTTTTGATATTGGCAATTAAACCAAAACCACAGTTATCTTTAAATGATCGTAATAAATCTTGGTATTCCACTGAGATATCACCTTATTCATCGGAAAAATTCCGGAAATTATTTGCATTTAATCTAGTTTTAAACATAAGTAGTTTAAAGAAGAGTAAAATTTCCTTATTTTACCAACTATTTGGTTAAAAAGTTTTAAAATTACGAGTTTTTAAATAGAAAAAATAAATTAGCGTGTATTGTAGTACCAAAAATGCAGGGATTCATCATCAAACTCAGCCGGTCACGAGACGAAGACTTAATCGTGACAATCATATCTGAGGACAACTTAACAACACTTTATCGCTTTTACGGCGCACGCCATAGCCCTATTAATTTAGGATTTAAAATTGATTATGAAGCTGAAACCTCTTTGAAAAGTTCGATTCCCAGAATGCGGGATGTGATCCATTTGGGGTATCCGTGGATGGGTGAATACGACCGTATACGTATTTGGCAGCAATTTATCGCTCTTTTCTATCCCCATATACATGATGCAGAAGCAATCGGATCCTTTTATTATCATCTATTGGACGATTTGGCGCAGCGGTGGAACGAACAAAATCCTAAACGGCTCGCCGTTGAAGCCTATGTGTCGCTTTTAGAGCATGAAGGACGTTTGCACAAAAATATGCACTGTTTTTATTGCGACCAATTGATTGAGGGGAATATTTCTTTAATACGTGCATTTCTGCCAGCCCATAATGAGTGTTCACACACCCTGTCGATCAATCACAAAGGGCTCATGTGGCTTTATGATCATCGTTCAACTCTTTTCTTGGACGATCATGAAGTCGATCGCCTTTGGTATATCATCAACGAAGGTTTCTAATGGAAAACGGCATCCGGAGGAACACTTTTTGCTTTACTGAATATAGCAAGAATACAATATCTATTATGAGCAGGCAATGAGCAAAAACGAAGTCAGAGAGGGATTGATCTCTAAATATCTTGAACCTCAAAAAAATAAAGGCTCTCTGTATAAAACCTCCCGTGTTCTGAAAAAAACAGGAAATACACTGGATGATTTTTATACGGAAGTACACGCTAAAACAAGAAGCTATGGTGTTAAAAATGTCTATTACGGTAAAAATGCCGATGAAATAGAAATTATCATGCTGCAAAATCGTAAACTTATCGAAGTGCAGCTCAACAAAAAACGCTAATTATATTTCGTAAAAGTGAGGCTGGTAGGCCCGGTCCAGCTCTGAAAGTTTCAAGGAGAACAGCCCTTTCATTTTATCTTCGATATCTCTCCAAAAATATTCGAGGATAAGGCTGGATCCTACATTTCCCTCTACTTTGTAAAAAGAACCTTCCAGGGATTCAATAATTTCAAGAACCTCGATTTCATGTGCCTGACGGGCCAGCCGGTATCCGCCAGATGCCCCTCGTATGCTCATCACCAAATTATTACGACGTAAAATGGAGAGAAGCTGCTCCAAATATCCATGCGAAATTTGGGTCATAGCGGCGATTTCGCGTACTTGCATTGAACGTCCATGCGCTGCATGAGAAAGTACATGCATGGCGGCTAATCCGTAAATGGCTTTTGATGAGAGAGCCGCCATCAGTTATACCACTTCGGAAAAAATTTTCGGGAAAGGGTGTACATTTTACACGCGATGCAATACCCAAAAAGAATGTCAGGCACGGCACACAGAGCAAAAATGAGGGCAATGATAACCCCTGCAGCAGGCCATTCGAGATAATAGGTGACCATTATGGCGACCGTAAATGCCAATCCGAAAAAAGCAGCGAGCCGTTTCCCTCCTGCATCTTCCATCTTTACAGGCAGATGAAACACGGTTTGTACCCCTGATGAAAAAAGATTTATTACACTAAAGTGTTTCCATCCGCTCAAACGAATAGTGTAATCAATAATCAAAAAATATAAAACCGCTACATGCATCGTTACGAAATAGAGGGCGATAATCGCCAGAACCACGATACTGTTAATTTTGCTGATGGTTGCATCGATCTGCCGGAAAAGCAGCGGACATGCTTTAGACATAATAATTCCTAATAATTTTTCAACATTTTATGAGGATAAGATGCAATAGTCAAGTATCCATACTAGTTTACTAATATATAAAATTCTGTTACCCAAATATGATATAATCACGTCAAATCTTAATTAGAGGAAAATCTTATGAAAAAAAGTTTATTTTCACTATTAATTATCTTTTCTCTTCATGCTGATGATATTTATGAGGGTGATTTAACCCCTGTTGAAGCGCATGAAATGCAGAAAAAAGGGGAAGCGGTTATCGTGGATGTCCGAACCAGCTTGGAATTTATTTACACAGGGCATGGTGAGGGATTTATCAATATTCCGGCATTTGAATGGACCTATATTCCTAAAACCATTGACGAACGGGTTAAAAGTGCCGAATTTGAACTTAAAACCGATAAAGTCAAAGGGCATGTTGATATTCAAAAGCTGTATGATGCCAAAGAGGTTATGAACAAAAATTTTGTCAATGACGTTATGAGAGCGATGAAATTGCGAAATGTTGATTCCGTTATTCTCGTATGCCGAAGCGGCCCCCGATCAAAAGCGGCTGCAAACATCCTCGCCAAAGAAGGGATCAAAGCCTATAATCTCGACAATGGCTTCATGTTCGGATGGAAAGAGGCTAAAATGCCGTGGGACGGGTATTAACCTCCCCTCTTCCGACGTAATCTTTCCCCTTTTTTAAGCTCACTGCAGTACTATATTTGTTCCTAACAATGACAAGGGGGCGATTGTATGCAATTTTATGACAAAATAACACTGGATGAACGATGGTTCTTTGCTATTGTACTGGTCGTGGCGCTGAGTCTCTTGACACTGTTGACCCTTAACATGCGCAGCGGATATCTCGCCCAGCTGGATCAAAGCGTATTAGCCTCATTTCATAAAATGAAAACCCCCTCACTCGATCATTTTTTTTCTGGCATAACATGGCTTGGCTCACTGTGGGTATTGCTGCCCCTTTATATTCTCCTCACCCTCTTTTTGTCGCGTCATTTCGACAACGTCGAAAAAATATTGGGGATTGGGTTTTGGGGAGCGGTCATCACGACGTATTTCATCAAATATACGCTTGAACGCAAACGGCCCCATTTTTTTTCCACCATCAATGAACTTCCGATTGATCCCTCCTATCCCAGCGCCCATACGGCACAGGTAGTCGCTTTTCTCCTTTTGCTTTGGCTGATTGTTTATACCGGGCATTCCCTTTTCAATACGCTGTTAACCGTTCTCTTTTTCTCAATAGCCATCGGTGTCTCTGCTTCACGAATGTACCTGCAGGTCCATTTTCCGAGTGATGTCCTTGCCGGTGCTTTAATCGGAATTATATGGACTTGTATCGCCGTATTGGCAGTTAAATCAGGAGCAGTGCGATGAAAAATAAATTTTTAGATACAGGGGAACACGGCTACCATCCCTTCCGAAAATTTAAAATTATCGCTTCAGGGCTACGCTATGCCGTTATGTATGATTTCAGCGTTTTATATAAAATTGTTCTCTCCGTACTGATACTCATTCCGGTATTACTGTATCAGGAGTGGATGGATGCATCCCTCATCATCCTATCAACCGGCGTTATGATTGCGGCTGAAATATTCAATACGGCTATCGAGGCCATATGCGATTTCATGGAAACGCGTTACAATGAAAAAATTCGCATTATAAAAGACATCGCCGCCGCCGCGGCAGGAATCACAATCTTTACATGGCTGGTCGTTCTGGGTATCGAAATTGTTAAAGTCTTCCCGTACTTGGGACATTGACCCCGCACGTCTGTCAGCTAACGTCTTATCGGCGGATCGTGTCACTCTCTTTTACCCACAGATGTTCGTCTTCTCTTGTTGCCTGCCATACACGGTTCACGAAATATCCCGTAATATGAACCCACCCCCCTGAAGGATTACCGGCTGTAAAGGATCGTCGTTCTTCCCACGTATCGACTTGTCGGCCGTTGGGTGCATTGTAGACAGGGGCATTGACGTTCATCCGATATGCGGCAGAAGTTCCTTTTTTAGGGGCATTTTTCTGCCGCTCCTGTTCCAAAGCCACTTTGTCGGCTAGTCGCCGTTTTTGTTCCTCCGCTGTCAAAGAGGCTGGTGCAGCTTTTTTATGTGGCAGTCCTTTTACCGTTTCAGCTTTTAACACGGTTTTTGCAGGTTGTTTGGGTGGTTGAATCTCTTTGTAAACGACTTTTTCAACCGGACGATCTTTATAAATAACTTTTTCAACGACCTTTTCTTGTATGACAGGTCGGTCTTTGTACACCACTTTTTCAACAATCTTTTCCTGTACGACAGGGCGGTCTTTATAGACAACTTTTTCAACAATTTTCTCTTTGACAGCGACTTTTTGGGCATTTTTAAGAGTGGAAATCAATGAGCGCGCAGAGGCAAGTTCACGCTGTAATGCCTCTATTTTTTCGGTCGATTGAACGGTTTTCGTCACGATTTTTTCAACCGGACGATCTTTGTACACCACTTTTTCAACGATCTTTTCTTGGGCGACAGGGCGGTCTTTATAAACGATTTTTTCCTGCGTCACGATGCGCTCTTTATAGACTACTTTTGCACCGGCGGCTTTCAGATTGGCAATAGCCGTTTGGGCAGCGGAAAGCTCTCGCTGTAGCGACTGCAGTTTTTCGGTAGGTTCAACGACTTTGGTTACGATCTTCTCATGCACTTGTACTTTTGATG
>DASUMY010000048.1:0-25315 GCA_036277435.1 Sulfuricurvum sp. | reverse complement strand
TTTGTTATTCTCGCGTTCGAACTCTTCATAGACCTCTTGGCGAAGAACGGGGTTGTCGATGATGACAAATTCCCAGGGCTGGGAAAATCCGACCGAGGGGGCGCAGTTGGCTGCGTGCAATATTGCGTTCAGAATGTCGGGTGCGATCGGTTTGCCGATGTAGCGGTTACCCCGTACATCCCGCCGTGCGGAGAGGATGGTTTGAAGCAGTTGCGCGTCTTTCAGCGTGAAGTTCACAGGGTTCCTTTGAGTTTGTCAAGCAGGGGGATTTTGTTCAGAAGCTCCTGATAATCCCGGCCGTTGAGATAGCGGGTGGTCGCATAATACAGCAGGGCGTATTTCATATAAGGGAGAAAATCATGAATACAGAGATTGCTGTTATAGTAGGCGAGCAATGTTTCGATGTTTGAACGCTCATTCACGCCATCCAAACACCAGGAGATGGCAACGACCGCCAAATCGAAGAGAAAATCCCCCTTACACGCTTCGCCAAAATCCAAAACCCCGCTGAGCTCTCCCCCCTCGAAAAGGACATTGTCCAAAAAGAGATCACCGTGTATGATCCCATCGCAGGAGAGGTTCAGGTCGATTGAGTCAAAAATATCTTGTAATGGGCCATAGCCTGTTTGATCGATTAGCGACTTCAGGCGCGGGCGTTCAAACAGCTTTGGATTAGAGGAATGGGTGCCTTGGGTGGATTGGTGAAAACGGTGTAAAAATTCGGAAATCTGGATAATGTGATGGCTGGTCACGGTATGTAGGCTGCTGCCGCGGAGGGTTTCATACACGATACACGGTTTGCCATGAAACGAAAAGACAGCCTTTTTCGGACGATTCACGGGAAGATGCGAGAGGTTGAGGAGGAGATGGTACTCCTGTTCAACGGCTTCGAGTGAGGCCGTTTCAAACAGTTTTATAACCCCTTGATCGGTGAAATAGACGGTATCGCTCACCCCGTTTTCGGAAGGGACGAGGGTCGTGCAGGGAAAAACCGTGCAGAGCTCTTCGAGGGTGATCGCCGTTTTAACTCCCATTATTTCCCTTTATTGCGATGGACAATGAGATAGATAAAAAACGGACCGCCGACAAACGAGGTGATAACCCCGATCGGAATATCAGAGGATGCTCCCAAATTTCGGGCAATGAGGTCGCACACGACTAAAAAAACGCCGCCGTAGAAGAAGGTCGGGAAAATGAGCTGATCACTGCTTTTTTGATAGATCATTTTGATGATATGCGGAACGATAAGCCCCACAAAACCGATGGGGCCTACGACGCTGACGCAGACGGCAACGGCCAGTGAGGTGATGAGCAGCAGGGACATCGTGACTCGGTTGACGTTCATCCCTTTGAGAAAAGCGAATTCGAGCGAGGTCAGCAGGAGCTTGAGCTCTCTGCGGTAGAAATGAATCGCCCCCATAAAGAGCAATGATGCCCCTGCAACAGGGTAAACGCTCTCAAATCCGATCACCCCCAAACTTCCCATCGTGAAACGGACGATGGAGTAGCTTTGCTGAAAATCGCTCAGAAAAAAGAGGACCATCAAGGCCGCAGAGTAGAAAAAAGAGAGGGCAACTCCCGCCAGCAGCAGCGAATGGGTCTGGGTCGTTTTCAGTGAGCGCGAGATCAAAAATAAAACGGCAACGGTCATCACCGCTCCGACAAAACTGAGACAATACTGCCAAAACACGATGCCTGATACAAAGACGATGGCAATCGCTGTCCCCAGCGTTGCACCGCTGGCAACGCCGAGGGTGAAGGGGGTTGTGAGAGGATTGCGAAAAACGCTTTGAAATACGAGACCCGCCAAAGCGAGAATGGCCCCGCTGAAAAACGCCAAAACCGTCCGGGGAAAGCGAATCTCCCAAAAAAGCATAGCCGATGGTGACGACGGATCAAAAATCTGGCTAATGGCCAAATCGATCTGACCAAAAAAGGGGGAGGCGAGGAGAATCGCCGCACTCAAAAGAAGACTAATGAACGGCATCATAGTTCACCACAAAATTCCCCTCACTGTTTTTCACGGCATCACCGAAACACGTATACAGATGGTCAGGGGCAAAAAACGCTTCAGACGTTCCGAAAAACCGTATCGTTCCCTCCTCGAGATATAACACGTTATACCCCAGTTTGTACGCGAGATTCAAATCGTGGGTAATAACAATTTTGGTGTGCAGATAGGGGCTGTTTTTGAGCAGCTGAAACACGTTGATTTTTTTCGCCTGATCGAGGTTGGCCGTGGGCTCATCCAGAATCGTATAGCCCGCGCCGTGTATCAGTGAGCCTGCGATCAGCAGCAGTGCAGATTCCCCACTGCTGAGCGTATGGCAACGGTTTTCTTTGAGGCGTGCTAGTCCCAGAAGCTCCAAAATCGTTTCATTTTCGGGAAACGGTCGGTCGGTTAGGCGATTGAGGTTCAGATAATCGTTTACCGTGAGGTACTCATCGTAGATGCTCAGTTTCGCGGGGACAAAATTGATCCGTTCGGAGCGCTTGGCCATGGCGGTTTCGCTCACTTTTTCTCCGTCGATACTCACATGGTTTGTGTGGATCAGATTGCAGATCGCTTTGGCCAGGGTTGTTTTTCCGCTTCCGTTATTCCCTAAAATGGTCAGGTGCTGAGTCTTTTCCAAGCTAAAACTTACCTGTTTTAAAATTTGGACCGAGAGATTATCGACGTGAAGCATCGTGTAAAAATCCTCTCATATCCTCTAAAAACAGCCCTAAGCGTTGGCTTGGATTGCTGGAGTACTCTTTGTCTTCCACGTAAATTTTGCCGTTTTTGACCGCATTGATGGGGAGCTTGCGCCACGGTGCGATAAGCGCCTCTTTGGTCAGCCCCAGCTGATGGGTATTGGGGGCGAGGAGGATGATGATATCGGGATTGAGGGAAATGATGTTCTCTAGGTTCAGCACCGGCTGCCCCTTGCGGGAGGTTTGCAGTGCATTGCGGTTTCCGCTTTCGCGAATGAGATCATCAAAATAGAGATTCTGCCCCGAAACGTACAGCGGCTTGGAGAGATTCGTATTATGCCCGAACACCATCAAAATCTTTTGATTGCGGACGTATCCTTTGAGCGCATAAAATTTTTGATCGAGTTCGCGCACCATCTGTTTCCCCTGAGCCTCTTTGCCTACGGTACGGGCAATAATGAAGATCGACTGGCGGATTGAGGCGAAGGTGTCGATTTTGATTACGAGCGTTTTGATTCCCAGTTTTTGGAGCTTTTGCGCCAAAGGGGCGTTGTTCTCCTGCAGGATGACCAGTGTCGGATTGAGGGAGAGTATTTTTTCCAACGAGGGAGAGAAATATCCCCCCACTTTGGGTCTCTTTTTGGCTTCGGGCGGGTAGTTGCAATATTCGGTATTGGCGATCACCTGATCCCCAGCACCCAGGGCAAAAAGGGTTTCGTTGATCGAAGGAGAGAGGGCGATGATCCGTTCGGCCGCCGACAGGTTAGCCCATAACAGCAGTAACACCCCCAGTTTTAATAACATGCTTCCACCTTATAGATCCACAGCATCTTTTTGGCATCTTTTAACAGATAGTTCTGTGCCGTTGTCGGGACCGATTCGCCGTCAATGAGATAAAACCATCCGAATTTTCCGATTTGGGATTGAACGGCGTCAATCGATCGGACAAAGAGGAATTTTCCCGTTTTGCTGGTTTGAACACTGCTGACTTTTTGAAGCACCTCAAGGGCGCTCATCCCGGGCGTATAGGTTGTCTGAATGACGTTATCGGGTTTGCCGTTGCCGTAAAGGATGGTTACTTCGATATCGTTCGCAAAAACGGATATCCCTAAAAGTAGCAGTGCGCCAATATATTTCATTAGAAGGATGCCTTTATTATAGTTAGAAAATGAATTTAACACCAGCGATGGCAGTTGTTGTAAAATCTACAGGATAAATGGCATTGTCTCTGATCCAGATTCCATTGCTACGATTAAAGAGATTATTGATTTTAGCGAACACTTCATAATCTTTCTGTGTATAGGTCACACCGATGTTGGTACTGGTATAGGCTTCTTGCTTTTGAGTAAAGTTGTTATTGAAATCATTGGCGGCATATGCTTCAGAACGATACAGCTGAGTAAGCGTGAAAGCAGTTGCCGGATTTGGCAAATACGTCAGTGCTATTTTTACGTTGTGATCGGATACTCCAGGGAGTTTTTTATTGGCATAGTTCTCTCCGTTTTGGAGCTCCTGATCGATAATCGCTTGGACATAATTATAGTTAACCAGAGCACTCCACTGATCGTTGATGATCCATTGATCGTAGATATCAATCCCGTATTTGTGGGATTTGTCTATATTGGTATTTTTAGAATTGGTATCAGCAGGATCAGCATAATAATAAATTTCATTTTTTAAGTCAGCATAATAGGCAGAAAATTTTAGCTTATTATATGGCTGAATAAAATTATATCCCACCGTAAAATTGTGCGCCTGCATCGGATCGACATACCCTTTAAAAGCCCCAGTATAATAGCTAAAGAGTCTATCAATATCAGCACTTTGATACGAGTGAGAATAGCTGAAAAATACCGATTGTTCTTGGGTTAGTAGATGGTTATAGCCTACGTCAACACCATGAAGCTGTTCATCTTTATTCCAGTCCTTTTTATTGTCATAGCTAACTTTTTCAAATCGGTATCCTAATTGCAAGATGTCTTTTTCAAAAGCTATCGCACCTGTAGTGAATGCTGAGGCACTATCTTTTTGCAAATTTACTTTACCTTGTCGTTCTCCTTTGAAACCATCAACACCGGCACGTAAGGTGAAATCATTGTTTTTGTAATCCATATTCACTTTAGCCGCATCATACGTATAGTGTGAAACGGAAGAATAGGTAATATAGTTGGATGTCTTTTTCTCGTGGGATAAATCAGTATTGAAGGTAAGATTTTTGGAAAAATCATAACTAAATCCAGTGTTTACAGCACGTGTGGAAAGTTTTTGATGGGTTGCCGTACTGTCGATTGGTCCCCATCCATAATCTACAGACCCTTGCTGGCTAGGGTCCTCGTTGTATTCATTAAGAAACATAGACCCCCCATAAATAGTGTCCATATTACTAAAATCACCACCTAAACGGACTTCAAGATCACTGCTTGGAGTATAAGCGAGAGTAAACGCACCGTTGACGAGAGATTTTTCATCTTTATTTCCATCAGCATCGATTCTGCGGGTCCCGTTGGTGTTATAGGCTTCTCCTGCCACATTGAGCTGGATTGTATCGGTATTTTTGTTGATATTAAAAGTACCGTCTTTTGTCCCGTATGTTCCGCCATAAAGTGTCAGTGAACTGGCTCCTGCTGTTGATGTGATAATGTTGATAACCCCAGCATTGGCACCGTCTCCCGCTGTGACAATTCCGCTGGCCTTACTGATCTCGATACGCTCTATTGCGTTGAGAGGGATGGAACTAAGTAATGGAGATGTCATATCGATGTTGTTTAAGCGGCGTCCATTGAGTAATACAACGATGTTTTGATACCCGTCTGCACCATATCCGTGTATATCGATTTTTTGGGCAAATGGATTACCATAGCCAGGTATTGTTATGACAGAAGTTGCTTGATTGAGGAATTCATATATATTCTGTACATGCGCTTTTTGAATGTCATCTTTTGTATAGATTTCTATCGCATAGGGAGCATTTAGCTCGTTGTTTTCATGTGCTCCTGCAATAACAGCGATCGGTTCAAGTTGAAGGGTATCCGCCCCTAATGAGGCAACAAGGGTTGCAGACGCAACGAGTGAAAAGGTGTGTTTAAACATGAGTGTCCTTGAGTAATAGTCATAATGGGTGAGCTAAGGAGACTCTTGGGGGGAGAAACAGTAGAATAGGTATGGATAGGATGAGTAGGGCAGATCCACTCGATACGGGTGAAGTTCTGAATCATCCGTACGGCAGAAGCATACGCCTGAATAGCGGCAAGAGAAAAGTAAGTTTTACCAAACCCTTTGGGTGCCTGCATCTCATCCGCCTTTTAAAAAATGTAGCGGATTATAGCAGGATATTTAGGACTTGAATTGTCCGAGTTGTGCATTGAGTGCAGTTGAGGCATTGTAGAGCTCACTGGCAATGAGAGAAATTTGTTTGATCTCTTCTTGATTGCTTTCAGAGAGATTCGACATTTCCGAGACTTTATGGATAATTTCACCGATTTTGCGAGCCATACTCTCGGATGTTTCGACACTTTGGAGACTGACTTCGACGTTATCCCGCAAGGTGTTGGTGGTGGAATCAATTTTAATATCAATCTCTTGGCTGCGTTCCGCAAGACGCTCGATGTTCTCACTGTTCGCGTTCATCATGTCCGATGAATCGGAAATCGATTGGATAACGACGGAAATGATAGAATTGATTTCGGTCAAACTTTTTTGGGTACGTTCTGCCAGTTTTCGTACTTCATCGGCGACAACGGCAAATCCGCGTCCATGCTCTCCGGCACGTGCCGCTTCAATGGCTGCATTGAGCGCCAAAAGATTCGTTTGGTCTGCGATATCGGAGATGATGCTGAGTACGCCGCTGACACTTGCCGCTTCACTCGATAGCTGCGCGAAACGGTCTGCTAAATCATTGCTCATTTGAGTCGTATTGCGAATTTCGTTGGTGATCACATGCGCAATGGCGCGAACACTTTCAAGTTCTTTGGCGCTGCTTTGCGTCGTTTCCAATGAATTTCGGGTAATGATGACACTTTCATTCAAGGAGTGGCTCACTTCTGAGGCCGTTGCATTGGTATTGTGTGCAAGGGTATTGGCTTTTTGCGACTGCTGAGCCAGATTCGCGGCTGCTGAGTTCAGAGAAGAGGTTGAACTGACGGCCGCGACGGTGATCTGCTTGGTGTCATTAATGGTGGATTGAATTTTGTCAATAAACGTATTGACATAAGAACTCGCGATCCCAATTTCATCATACGGATTCATGATGGGCAGACGTTTGGTGAGATCTCCGTTCCCGTGAGCAAGATCGGATGAGACATGATCGAGTTCTTCGATTGGGCGGAGAATACTTTTGCCCGAGATATAATTGATAGTGATGAGAATCGCCGTTAAGACGGTTCCTAAAAAGAGAAACCATTTGAAAAACTGTGCTTGAAGTTCATCGAAATAGTCGGCTTTATTGATGCCGGGAATAACCCACATGTCCCACGCTTTGATATAGCGGTATGCGGCGATTTTATCTTGCCCCGTAGTGGCCGATACGTATTCGTAAACGCCCCCCTCTTTATCGGCACGGATATGATCGACGTAATCGTGCCCTGCTTTATTGCTCCCTTCCTCTTTCGGATGGATTGTCATTGTCCCTTCGGCATTGATAAAATACACATAGCCGCTTTTACCGATCTTTATCCCTTTGATTCCCTCTTTAAACGACGCATCTTTATAGGCATTGGGGCGTATGGCAGAAATATAATTGACATTATGCTCAAGCGCGTCCGCAACGGTAATGAGATCGTTGGTCATGATTGTTTTGATAGAGCTGGTGGCAATGAAATATGCTACAATGACACTCACTAGAATTGCGCCGACTGCCGCTACAAGATTGAAAATAAATTTGGACTTGATCGTATTGAAGAGAGCCATACAGTAATCACCCTTTTGGATAAGTTTGTTTTATAAGCTTAAAGACTTAATTATTACCATTCTAGTTCTATTTTCATAAAGAGCTTCTGAAATAAGGATTGTTCAACCTCATGAGATTTTCACATTTAGAACAAATCGTAGCCTATTTGCAGCGCTTTAAACACATCACGTTGGCGTACCGTTTGAGCGATACGCAAGTTCGTTTGGTCTTTGATTCCGAGCATGCGATGACCTTTGAGATGCGGCGGGATAATCCTGCCATTTTTCTTTCTCCGTCGCAGGAGAGGGGAAAAATGTATCAGGCCCCGTTTGATGTCTTGCTTGCCAAACGGCTGAACCGTTCTACGATTCAATCGATAACGCTGCATAACCATGACAAAATTATCCGTATAGTTGTCTCTCAAAGCGGCTCCTACAAAAGCGAAACGACGATGCTTCAGCTGGAGTTTACGGGCAAACATACCAATGCGATTCTCTTGGACCGCGAGGAGAAAATTCTTGAAGCGCTGCGTCATATTGATGAGCGGGTCTCCGTGCGGAGTGTTCGTGTGGGGCAAACACTGATGAACCCGCCGCCGCCGTCGTTTACCCCCAAAGCGTATCCGATTGGGGATGTGGAATTGTTTTTACGCGATGCGTATACGCAGTATGTGTTTGGGATACTCGAACGGCTAAAGCGCGAAAAAGTAGCCTTGATCACCAAGCGTTTAGATCAGCTTCAAACGCATCTGAGAGAACTGGATGACGAAGAGATCCTGATTCAAGAGGCTTCAGAAGCGCAGCACAAAGGGCATTTGCTCTTGGCAAATTTGCACGAAATCAAAGGGTATGAGACACACATAGCGCTGCGTGATTTTGACGGAAGGGCAATCGAGTTTGATCTCCCTGCTGGATGCCGCGATGCCGCGATGATGGCGCAATCATTTTTTAAACGGTCCAAAAAAGCCAAGCAAAAGGGATTGGGACTGCATAAAGAAAGGGATAACCTGGAAGAAAAAATTCGCCATTGTGAACTCTTTATCCAGACGATCCAGGAGGCAAAAACCCCCGAAGAGATCGGATTATTATTTCCTCCGAAGGCCGTTGGTATCAAAACCAAACCCTCGGACAGCATCGCTGAATTTTGGATAGAAGGGCATAAGGTATCGCTGGGCAAAAGTGAAAAAGGGAACATTCAGCTGCTGCGTAATTCAAAAGCACGCGATATATGGCTGCACCTCAAAGACCGCCCCTCAGCCCACGTGATTATCGCGACGGATAAACAGCAGCTGAATGAGAAGATTCTCCAGGCGGCGGCTAAGCTGTGCGTCGATTTCTCCGTATTTGAAAAAGGGCGTTATTTGGTCGATTATACTCCACGACGTGAAGTCAAAGTCCAAGAGGGGGCAAACGTCCTTTATACCCATGCCAAAACACTGACGGTGGATAAAGGGTAGTTTTACCAGGAGGTATACGCTATGGCAATCGGACCTATTGGCAACACCATTTATGTCAATCAGCAAATGGCGAGCGTCGCCAGTGAAAAAAGTGCGCTGATTAACCGCTTTGAACTTCAGGCATTGGCCGCACAGACATTGACCCAAGAGAAAGAAAAAGAGATTCAGGAAGTCCGGCCGGCGGAAGAGAATCAGGCGGTTGATCCGGATCGCGAACATACGAAAGAGCAAGCAGAACAGGAAGAACAGCGCTCCCAAGAGCATGCAGCGGAACCGTTAAAAGAGGAGGATGAAAAACCGCTTCATCTTTTAGACATAAAAGTGTGATTACGCTATAATCGCGACATTTAAACACTTCCAGCAGGGAATCTGATGCAATCATCGAACAGTGCTCTTCAAACCCGCATTATTACCGCCGTTTTTTTAGGAATAGGCGTTTTGGCGATCGGATTGATCAATAATTTTTGGTTAATTTGGCTTGTTTTAGGGGTTGTCTACCTTTTGGCATTTCACGAAGCGACCCGTCTTTTCGGCATTAACAACAATTCATTGTATGCGTATGCGGCTATTTTGTGGATTGCGGCGGCACTGTATCCGTACGGGGAAGATTTAGTTGTGATCGGCGGCCTTATTTTTGCGGGCGCGGTAGCGTATACCCAAAATATTCCTCCAAAAAATTTCTTGCCGTTTTTATACCCTACCGCAGGGATGCTTTTTACCCTCAGTTTGTATCAAGAGTATGGCATCGGCGCCCTTTTATGGCTCGTGGTCGTAGTGGCTTCGGCCGATATCGGTGCCTATTTTGTCGGAAAAAGTATCGGAAAAACACCGTTTAGTCTCTCATCCCCCAGTAAAACGAGAGAAGGGGTCTACGGCGGGATTATTGTCGCAACGGCAGCCGGATTTTTTATCGGGGTTACGATTGTTGAGGATATTCCGCAGGCGATTATCATCTCCTTAATGGCGGCCATAGGGTCGGTATTCGGTGATTTATTTGAGAGCTATTTAAAACGGACGGCTGGGGTCAAAGACAGCGGTACGATCCTTCCGGGGCACGGCGGCATTCTCGATCGTATTGACGGCTACTTATTCTCCTCCATTATTATGCTGGTGCTTTTACGGGGTCTTGCTTGATCCTTTTGGGATCGACGGGTTCTATCGGGGTTAATGCTCTTTTAGTGGCGGAGCAATTCGGCCTGAGCGTTGATACCCTCGTTGCGGGGCGCAATATCGCCCTTCTCAACGAACAAATCAAAAAACACTCCCCGAAACGGGTCGTCGTTTTGCGTCCGGAGGATGCTTCGGCCGTTGAGCACCCGTGTGTTTTAAGCGGTGAAGCGGGGATATTGGCTGCTATTGAGTCGTCTGATTCGGAATTTGTCGTGAATGCTTTAGTCGGATTTGCAGGGTTTAAGCCAACCCTCAAAGCGTTGGAATTGGGGAAAAAACTCGCCCTGGCTAATAAAGAATCGCTCGTTGTCGGCGGAGCTTTTATCAAGACCGATGC
This sequence comes from Sulfuricurvum sp., assembly GCA_036277435.1. GTDB lineage: Bacteria > Campylobacterota > Campylobacteria > Campylobacterales > Sulfurimonadaceae > Sulfuricurvum. The sequence continues at coordinate 14,773 of DASUMY010000048.1, read as the reverse complement.
GATTATTCCGATTGATAGCGAACATTTCGGCTTATGGTATCTGCGCCATCCTCACCGTTCTATCAGCAGAATGGTCGTAACGGCCAGCGGCGGCGCCTTTCGGGATTGGCCGTTGGAGAAACTCTCCACGGCACTCCTTTCGGATGCGCTCAAACATCCCAATTGGTCTATGGGTCCCAAAATAACGATTGACAGCGCCTCGATGATGAATAAACTGTTTGAACTTCTCGAAGCGCGATGGCTGTTTGGCGCGGGGGAGTACGATGCTATTATTGAGACGCGCTCCCTTATTCATGCCCTTATCGATTATACGGACGGGTCAACAACGGCGCATTTGGCCCATGCGGATATGAAGCTTCCCATTGCGTATGCGCTGATGGGAAAAGTGGAAACGCCCATGCTGGAACGAATTGATTTGGCGCGTATCGGATCTTTGGAATTTAGAGAGATTGCTGTTGAGCGTTATCCGATATGGGAGCTTAAAAAAGATCTTTTACATCGGCCAGATCGGGGTGTGATCGTGAATGCCGCCAATGAAGTGGCGATAGAGCGTTTCAGTACGGGGGAAATCACGTTTGGGAAACTCTCCAGTTTGATTTTGGATGCGTATACCCATTTTGATCGTACGGCGGAGTCGATTGAAGCGATTTTTGATCTGGATACTGAAGTCCGGTCGTATGTACGGAACAGGGCATGCTAAAGGTTCTGATATTGCACGGGTGGGGCGGAAGCGATGATCCTCATTGGCAGGCTTGGCTGGCAGGCGAATTGGCCAAGGATTATGGCACTGTCTGTTTCCCTTTGCTGGATAATCCCCATTTCCCGAGCAAAAACAGATGGATGAAACAGGTCAAAGGGATTTTGAATGATTTTCATCCCGATGTGGTTGTCTGCCATTCCCTTGCCAATACATTGTGGTTTCATTTATGCCATGAAGGGGAAATTTCTCCCGTAAAACGGCTCCTTCTTGTTGCACCTCCACGTCTTTCGTGCGAGCTTGAAACTCTCAAAACCTTTTTTCCGCTGGATGTTCCTGCTCATTTGTATGCCCAAGAGGCGATGCTGGTCACCTCGGATGATGATCCCTATATGAGTTCAGAGGAAGCATATGCGCTTCAAAAAGCGCTGAATGTCGATATGAAAGTGCTGCCAGAGGGCGGACATATCAACACTGCTTCGGGATTTGGCGAATGGCCATGGGTGAAAGAGTGGGTAGTGCAATGATTCTAAGTATTGAAAGTTCGTGTGATGACAGTTCGATTGCCATTACCGAAATCGTCACTAAAAAACTGATCTATCATAAAAAGATATCCCAAGAGCTCGAACATTCCAAATATGGCGGTGTTGTTCCTGAGTTGGCGAGCCGATTGCATGCGGTGGCCCTTCCGGCTATTTTAGAGGAGTGTACGCCGTGGTTCGGAGCTCTCAAAGCGGTTGCCGTTACCAACGAACCGGGATTAGCAGTGACCCTGATCGAGGGGGTTGTGATGGCTAAGGCTTTGAGTATTGCCCTCAACATACCGATTATACCGATTCACCATCTCAAAGGGCATATCTATTCCCTGTTTATTGAAGAGGAAACGCAGTTTCCGTTGACGGTACTTTTGGTATCCGGCGGGCATACCCAGATTATTGAAGTCATCTCTTCTGATGTGATGCATACGGTTGCCACAACGATGGATGACAGTTACGGCGAGAGTTTTGATAAAGTTGCCAAAATGATGGGGTTGGGGTATCCGGGAGGGCCGTTGATTGAGACGTTGGCGCACCAGGGTGACGCAAGCCGAGTTTCCTTTACGGTGCCGCTATGGCAATCTCCTCTGATCGCCTTTAGCTATTCAGGGCTGAAAAATCAGGTTCGTTTAGCGGTAGAATCGGCTACCGTGGAGAATTATCCTCATATTGCCGCCTCTTTTCAAAAAACGGCAACGGATCATCTGATCCAAAAGCTCAAAAAATATTTTAAAACCCATAAACCGGTCCGTTTTGCGATCGTCGGGGGTGCGAGTGCAAACTTGTATCTGCGGGATCAGATTGAGAGATTGCTCCATACGTATGGAGCATCACTGCTGGTGGCCCCATTGCCCTTTTGTTCCGATAACGCTGCGATGATCGGGCGTGCAGCATTGGATCTATACGAGGAAGGCTCGGACATTAACTATAATACGATTCAGGTCAATCCCCGTTCTAAACTGTAATAAAGCTTAAGCCAAGACATCTCTTTCATAATTCAGAGTTGAATTATCCGATTTCAGTACAATTTCCCCATCAATAAATAATAACAGGAGCTAATAATGGCAACAACAATGCTAAAAGGTAACGTAGTTAATCTTGCTGGAAACACAGTAAATGTAGGTGATAAAGCACCAGAAGTAACAGTAGTAGCTTCAGCTGGTTTAGCTGATAAAGTAGTGGGTGGCGCTACAGGTAAAAAACAACTTATCGTTGTTGTCCCTTCACTTGATACTCCGGTATGTGCTACTGAAACTCGTAACTTCAACAAAAAAGCGGCTGAAATCGATGGTGTTGATGTAACGGTTGTATCTATGGACCTTCCATTTGCTGCTGGACGTTTTTGTTCAACTGAAGGTATCGAAAGTTTGACAGTTTGTTCTGACTTCCGTAACAAAGCATTCGCTAACGCGTATGGTGTTTTGATCGCTGATGGTGCACTTGCTGGTGTTACTTGCCGCGCTATTTTCGCTGTAGATGCTAACGGTATCGTTACCTACAAAGAAATCTGCCCAGAAATCACTGAAGAGCCAAACTACGACGCTGCATTGGCTGCCGTAAAATAATTCTTCACTCTTCGGAACCTTCCGAAGAGTTCTTCTTTTCAACACACTTCCTGTTTTAAATAATAATTCTGCTGTTTTATCTTATGAAATCAATCCCGTTTCGTTATGCTCGAAAATTATTGACAGTGTACGGTCGCACCTTGATCCGTTTTGGCGACACTACACGAGTAACGTCCATCCAGCGTGATAATCGCACGTGCAAATTTACCGTGATTCGTCACTTTTACTTTTGTGTAGGGAGATGAACCGAGAGGTTTTTCATACGGTTTAAAGGATGAGATATGTTTAAAATCAATGGCAATGCTGTTGGGATCGCTCAAGTTAAAAGAACGGATAACCGGATCTTTACTCAGCAGTGAAATACGATTTCCTGAGCCGATAAATTGAATAAATCCGCAGTCCGCTTGGGTAGATTTATGCATCGCTACGGACTTAGAGGCTTTGGAGGACCCAGATTGCGAAAGAACGAGGGGATTATGCCAATTGATACTTTGATCAATTTCAAGCCGTCGCGTCTCTACGCTTCCGTCAACATTTTGAAACGTGAAGGTCGCTTCTTTTAGAACACGGGCTTGATTGGGAAAATTATAGGTCATGGATGTTAACGGAGGCTGGTGCGGTACGTGGTTGGAAGAGAGACCCATTGTCTGATTCTCTGTAGTGGAAAAAAATGGATTCTCACGCGCTAGACCTGCCGTCAGTAAAATGATGGAAAAATAGAGTGTTTTTCTCATTTAGTATCTCCGTTATCTATGGGTTCAGAATCCGCATCCAGTTCTTTTAACTCAAAATATTGCTTTTGCAAAGCGGCATTTTCCGTTTTAAGACGTTCGATATCATCGCTGAGAAACTCTTGATACTCTTCCAGTTGAAATAAAACCGACAGTGAATTATTCCCAAAGATCAATATCCCCAAATAGAGCATAAGGGTGATGGTAAGTCCGGACGCAACAATGAATTTGGGAGTAGAGAGACCAAAATGGCGTTCACTAAAACTTTGATAGTGATGATCGCCATGTAAAATCTGGTCATGCTCTTGACGGTCCATTATTTAAACAATGCGCTCCCGAGGTATTCGCTGTACATCACTTCGGTTTCAATCTCTAAAAGACGGTTGTATTTAGCGGTACGCTCTCCGCGCGCCGTTGAACCGGTTTTGATCTCTCCGCAGTTCAGCGCTACGGCAAAATCGGCGATAAAGGCGTCTTCGCTTTCACCTGAACGGTGAGACATAACGCATTTGTACCCATTGCGCTGTGCCAAACGGACGGTCAGCATCGTTTCGGAGACCGATCCGATTTGATTCGGTTTGATCAAAATCGCATTGCCGATCCCTTTTTCAATCCCTTCTGCCAAAATGTTGGCGTTGGTGACGAACAGATCGTCTCCGACGAGCTGAACGTTGGAACCCAAACGTTCGGTAAGGATTTTCCATCCGCTCCAATCATCTTCACTCAATCCGTCTTCGATCGATACGATAGGGTATTTGGAACAGAGTGCTTCATAATAACCGACGAGCTCTTCAGAGGTTACGGTTCGGTTCTCGGAATCAAGTCTATACCCACCCTCGGTTACGAGTTCAGATGCAGCAACATCCAGCGCGATGGCGATTTGCTCACCTGCTTTGTAGCCGGCTTTCGCAATGGCTTCCATGATAACCTGAATAGGCTCTTCGTTAGAGCTCAAATCCGGTGCAAAACCGCCCTCATCCCCAAGCGCGGTATTGGCACCGCGATCTTTCAGAATTTTTTTGAGGGTATGATACACCTCGGCGGATGCGCGTAGTCCTTCGCTGAAATCCTCGAAGCCTACAGGCATAATCATGTACTCTTGAAAATCAACACTGTTATCGGCATGACTTCCGCCATTGATGATGTTGAGCATCGGTACGGGCATAACCATTGCATTAGCACCGCCCAAATAGCGATAAAGGGGGATTCCAAGGCTTTTAGCAGCAGCACGGGCAACGGCCATAGAGACGCCCAGCACGGCATTGGCTCCAAGATTGCCATAGTTTTGTGTACCGTCGAGCTCTTTCATCGCTGCATCAACCATCGCTTGATTAAAAGGGCTTAGTCCCATAATCGTATCTGCAATTTGGGTGTTGACGTTTTCAACGGCTTTTAGAACCCCTTTGCCTAAATAACGACTGTCACCGTCGCGCAGCTCTAACGCTTCACGTTTGCCGGTACTGGCACCGCTTGGGACAATCGCACTTTCTCTTGTTCCATCGCTTAACTGCACTGTTGCTTTTACCGTTGGATTCCCTCTGGAATCCATCACTTCGATTGCACTCACTTCATCAATAAAAATCATTCATCTACCTCGTCTATATCAGATTCACCCATAACCATGATGTTATTCACACCCATAGCGGATTTAATTTTGTCTTCGATTTTACGAGCCAATTCAGGCTCGTCTTTAAACTTTTGTTTGACGTTTTCACGTCCTTGCCCTAGTTTGATGTCCTCAAAACTGAACCATGCGCCGCTTTTATCAATGATATCGAGCTTCACGCCATAATCAACCAGTTCCCCTTCTTTGGAGATCCCCTCGCCGAACATAATATCAAATTCTGCTTGACGGAACGGCGGGGCAACCTTGTTCTTAACGACTTTTGCTTTGACCCGGTTACCGATTTGGCTCTCCCCTTGTTTCAGCGTAGCGATTTTTCGAACATCAATACGAACCGATGCATAGAATTTTAGCGCATTTCCCCCCGTTGTTGTTTCCGGAGAACCATATCCCATCGTTCCGATTTTCATACGGATTTGGTTGATGAAAATGATGGTACAGTTCATCTTGTGCATGATACCGGTCAGTTTGCGCAACGCTTTCGACATCAGTCTGGCCTGCACGCCTACTTGCTGATCATTCATTTCCCCTTCGATTTCGACTTTCGGGGTAAGGGCGGCAACCGAATCGATGACGATCAAATCGACTGCGCCGCTTCGGACGATGGTCTCTACAATATCAAGGGCCTGCTCGCCGTAATCAGGTTGAGAGACGAGAAGATTTTCAACATCGACTCCCAGATTCTTGGCATAACCGACATCAAGAGCGTGTTCGGCATCGATAAAGGCACAGACGCCACCGTTTTTTTGACATTCAGCCGTAATCTGTAAGCTCAGTGTTGTTTTCCCCGAACTCTCAGGTCCGTAAATCTCAACAACACGTCCTTCGGGCACTCCCCCGATTCCAAGGGCAAGGTCAAGTCCGAGCGAACCGGTGCTGATTGCATTGATCGGTTCGATCTCCTTGTCTCCAAGGCGCATCAGTGTCCCTTTTCCGAACGTTTTGTCGATCTGTTTCATCGCTAATTCGAGCGACTTTAGTTTATTGGCATCCATCATGTCTATTCTCTCCTGAAAAGGTTGGGTGTAAAATTGAGCAATAATATGACAAAATGAAATATTTTAAAAAAATATGACAAATTGAAATAAAAAGAATACACATATGTTATGGAGATATTTTAGCGTTATTAGGTTAAAATTTAATTGATTTGCACAATTGAATAGGATTTTTAGTGAAAAAAATGGTGATTGCCCACTCCCCCGATGCCGACGATGTATTTATGTATTACGCGATCAAGTTTGGATGGGTTGGACGTGAGCATACTACGTTTGAAAACATAGCACTGGATATTGAAACGCTTAACACTGAAGCGCTCAAAGGGACGTATGACATAACGGCCATCAGTTTCGGCCTTTACCCTCATATACGAAATGATTATGCACTGTTGCGGACGGCCGTTAGCTTCGGTCAGGGATACGGTCCCAAACTTATCCGTAAAAAAGAGACGGTGCTTAAGAAGCGGTTTAAAGTCGCGTTGAGCGGACATTACACAACCAATGCCCTTTTATTCCGTGTTGCCTATCCGGATGCAAAAATCGTCTATATGAACTTTTTAGAGATTGAGCAGGCGGTTTTAGACGGTGTCGTGGATGCAGGAGTGTTGATCCATGAGAGTATTTTAGGGTACGACACCTCGTTGGTCGTGGAGCGCGAACTTTGGGATATATGGTGTGAATTGGCGGGAGACGCGTTGCCTCTTCCTTTGGGAGGAATGGCAATACGCCGTTCGCTTCCGTTGACCACGGCCATTGAGTATGAGAATATTTTGACGAAAGCGGTTCAAATCGCACGGGATCATAAAGATCGTCTCTCCAAAATGTTGTTGGAGCGTTCATTGGTCCGAATCGATGCAGAGACATTGGATAAATATCTTGAGCTGTATGCCAATGATGAGTCGATTACGCTCAGTGACATCCAGTTTGAGGCGATCAATAAACTTTTTGACATTGGGTATACGCATGGATTTTTTGATCAAAAGATGGATGCACGGGACTACTGTATCCCGCATGAGTACACCGCATTGAGGAATTCATAATATGATGCAAGAAGAGTTGGTCGGTCTGGGAATCGAAACCTTTAAAATTGCCTTAGTATTGTCGCTGCCCGCATTGTTAGTCGGGATGTTTCTGGGGCTTGCCGTAAGTATTTTTCAAGCGACGACGCAGATCAATGAGATGACGCTGAGTTTCATCCCCAAGATCATCGGGATTGTCGTCGTGATTATTTTGACGATGCCGTGGATGATGAACACAATGCAGGATTTTACGATTCGCATGTTCAATATGATACCGACGTTTATGCAATGAAAACCAAAACGGTCGATTTCTCAAAATACAGCTCCATCCGTATCGGTCCGGTTGTTGAGGTTGCTGTGATTGAAGACGATATAGTTCCTGAGGGCTGTATCATTGTCGGAGCGGCCAATAATCTTTTAGTTTCTCCGAATCCTCCTGCGCTTATGATGCTTTCCAAACAGTATGATTTTATCCGTATCGAGAAGGATCAGCTGATCATCGGTGCGGCAACGCCGGGGGGAAAAGTCGTATCTTTTTGTAAAAAAAACAACATTGCAAATTTTGAATATTTTTCCAAATTGCCCGGAACCATCGGCGGAATGATTAAAATGAATGCGGGACTCAAAGAGTATGAAATTTTTAATCATCTGATTGCCGTTCGAACACCAAAAGGATGGATACCCAAAGAGGAAATCGAGTACGGTTATCGTAAAACATCCATTGAGGGGGTCGTGTTTGAAGCCTCTTTTGAGCTGCACGAAGGATTTTCCCACGAGCGGCTGGAGATGTTTGCCCAGATGCGAACCAATCAGCCCAGTGAAGCAAGTGCCGGAAGCTGTTTTAAAAATCCTCCCGGTGATTACGCAGGGCGTCTGATCGAGGCCGTAGGGCTTAAGGGAAAAAGAGTCGGGAATATGGCCTTCAGTGAAGTGCATGCAAATTTTCTGGTTAACTACGGCGGCGGAACGTACGAAGAAGCGATAACCCTCATAAATGAGGCGCAAACGCGGGTATTAGAGAGGTTTGCTATTGCTTTGCAATGCGAAGTTGTCATTTTACGTGATACGAATGTGACGATGAAATAGATTTTATTCTTGACTTAATACGTCAAATTGAGCTATGATGAGGGCGAAATTTAACGAAGTTAGGAAATGCCGTTCATGGTAGTCAGTTATGTGCGAGCCGACAAAGATTTTGAAAATGTGTATGAGCAGCTGAAGCTGATCGGTGCTTACAGTGAGCACATGCATCTTCCGATCGATAAAGAGATGATCGATCAAGCATTTCATCAGAAGCGGATTGCTGAACGCAGCGATGTGGTTCAACTGTTCCGTTCTTTGCATGGGGATAGCTTATTGGTATACGATGTTTGGACGCTGAGTACGAACATTGAAGATGTGGTGCAGATGTTGAGCTGTTTGCTCAGAAACAAAATTCAGATCCATTTTGTGAAGCAGGGGATTACAATTGATCACCAGAGTGATACAATGGTGGTTCTGGGTTTAATCGATCAGTTGCGTCAAATTATCCAGAATGAGGATAAAAAAGCGATCGGACGCCCCAAAGGCTCCAAATCATTGTCGAAATTTGATCTGATGCTCGATGTAATTATGGGACAGCTCAAAGAGGGGAAACGGGTGAGTGAAATTGCACGAAACCTCAATGTAAGCCGCAGTTCACTAAAAGATTATGTAGAGTCGAGAGATTTGAAAGCGTTGGTGCGCGGGGTAACGTTGACGAGAGGGCATGAAGATGCGGAAGCAATGGTTATCAGCACCATTAAATGCCCGACAGCAGGAATAATATCAGAGGAGACAGTATGAGTGAAACATCATCCCTTAAAGGAAAAGAGTATTTAGCAGGATGGATTCCATGGCGGATTAAACGCTATTGGTTTTTTGGCTTTGCTACGATTGTATCGTTAGCCGTGCCATGGATTAAAATTGACGGGAATCATCTTTTCTTGCTTAGTTTTGATAAACTGAAATTGCATCTGATGTTTGTTCAGTTTGATATGCAAGAGCTTTATTTATTGCCATTTTTATTGATGATTCTGTTTATCGGTATTTTCGGTATTACCGTATTGGGTGGTCGGGTGTTTTGCGGATGGATGTGTCCTCAAACGATTTTTCGTGTTGTCTATCGTGATGTGATCGAGACAAAACTTTTGGGATTGCGCAAGCGGATCAAAAACAAGCAGCAAGAGCCTGATTATTCAAAATTTGAGAATAAAATCAAACGTCTTGTCGGGATTTTGCTGTGGACACTCCTGGCGTTTGTCGCCTCGGCCAATTTGATGTGGTTTTTTGTCCCGCCTGAAGATTTTATAGCCTACATGCTCAATCCGGCAGAACATCCGGTCCTTATCGGGTCTATTTTAGCAACGATGCTGTTTTTGATCTACGATGTGGTCTTTTTAAAAGAGAACTTCTGCGTCTATGTTTGTCCCTATTCGCGGGTACAGTCGGTCCTTTACGATGATGATACGGTTATGGCGATTTATAATCCGAACCGCGGCGGAGATATCTACAATGACCATAAAGAGAAAGTCTTTACAAAAGAAAAAGATTTATTGGCGATTAATCCGAATGCCGAGTGTACGACGTGTGAGAGCTGTGTAACGGTCTGTCCTACCCATATCGATATTCGAAAAGGGCTTCAGTTGGAGTGTATCAACTGTCTGGAATGTGTTGATGCGTGTACGGAAGTCATGGGGAAACTGGGTAAACCGAGCCTTGTCGAATGGTCGAGCGAAAAAGAGACGCTGTTTCAAAAAGGGAAAACCCATTATTTACGTCCAAAAATTATCGGTTATGTTGTTATCCTGATCGTCACAGCCGCGATTATGGTGATGATGGGGAGTAAAAAAGAACACATGCTCCTTAATATTAATAAAGAAAATCGTCTTTATTCTATTAAACATACGGATGATGGAAAACTCAGAGTGGATAATGCGTATACCTTTTTGCTTCAGAATACGCTCAATGAAGAGCATACGTATTATTTTGACGTGATTGCGCCAAAAGGGATGGAAGGGAAGATTAAAATTTCAGAACCTACGGAACCGTTTAGCGTGAAGCCGGGTATTGTCAAGAAAAAAGTAATTGTCCTCTCTACTACGGAAGTCTTGGTTAATGATGATCGTAAAGATACGGTCATCCCGATTACAATTCATGCCTATGCCGTGGACAGTAACGCAACGGTGATGATTGAAAAAGAATCAACCTTTACCTTCCCTCGTGCAGATATCTTGAAAAAAGCGGCGAGTGAAGAGGAGTAATCCTCTTGCGTGAATACAAGAAGAGAATATTATTTCTCTTCTTTTTCTTCCTCTTTTCCAAATGTTTTTTCCAAGCCGCTCATGAGCTCTTGTTTCTCGGCATCGCTGAGTTTGGCTTCAGGGTGAGTCGGAAGATAAAACCATAGTGGCATTTCCCCTTCACGAACCTCTTTAGCGGCATCTTTTCCTTCATTCTTTGTTTGACTTCCCCATGCGGAAACATTGAAATGTTCACGCCCCTCTTCAATATCGTGAGCAATGAGCCATGAAATAGGAGCAACATTGCTGTACCATGGATACGTTGTTTGGTGCGAATGGCAGTCGGCGCAGGCATTGTTAAAAAGCTCTTTGGTGCGCGGCGAATCCCACTTCGGTTCACTGATTACAGCAGGATTGGTATGATCCTTCCCGTATGGAATGAATTGTATCGCGACAGCGGCGATAGCAACGCCGATGATAATTTTGCCTAACATGAGAAATCTCCTTTATTCTGATCAAAGTCATAGTTGACGATAGAAGATTATACCGATAAAGAGAGAAAAAATGAAAAAGAAGAGGGGTTCTGCCGAAAGGCAAAACAAAAGGTTAAACGAGAACGGCTTCGCGTTTACCGGTTTCGAGGTGACCGATGACATAGCCATCGGTATTGGCAAGGACGTGATCCACATTTTCAGGACGGACCACTAAAATCATCCCGACTCCCATGTTGAATGCGCGGAACATCTCGGAGCGTTCAACGTGTTGACCGATAAGCTCGAAAATAGGGAGAACACGAATCGACGATTCGGTGATGACCGCGCGCAGCCCTTCTGGCAATACGCGAGGGAGGTTTTCAACGATTCCGCCCCCTGTGATGTGACCCAAAGCTTGGATTTTATCTTTGAGAGCTTTGAACGTTTTGACATAAATACGAGTAGGGGTCAAAAGTGTTTCAATCAACGGCTTGCCGTTAAAATCGTCCTCAAATTTCATCCCCATTTTTTCCAATAATACTTTACGGGCGAGGGAAAAACCGTTCGAGTGCAAGCCTGAGCTTGGAAGCGCGATAAGGATATCTCCCGCATGGACGTGAGGGGTACGATCAAGTTCGCTTTTCTCTGCTACGCCTACGGCAAATCCGGCAAGATCGTAGTCATCGGAATGGTACATCCCGGGCATTTCTGCCGTTTCACCGCCGATGAGGGCACACTCGGCCTGGCGGCATCCTTCGGCAATACCGCTCACTACTGCCGTAGCTGCAGTGACATCGAGTTTTCCGGTAGCATAATAGTCCAGGAAAAACGAAGGGGTTCCGAAATTGCAGATGAGGTCATTGACACACATGGCCACCAGATCGATACCGACCGTATTGTGAATACCGGAATCGATTGCGAGTTTTAGTTTTGTTCCGACACCGTCTGTCGCGGCAAGCATCACCGGTTCTTTGTACCCCGCAGGAAGTTCGAATGCGCCGGCAAAAGAGCCGATTCCGCCGAGAACACCGGGAATGGCCGTCGATTTGACTAACGGTTTGATATTTTCGACAAAACTGTTACCTGCATCGATATCGACACCGGCATCTTTATAGCTGATTTGGCTCATGATAGCTCCCACCCGTTTAATGATGAAATTATAACCCAGAGGATGTTAGGGGAAAATTATTTTTTGCCGCAGCTGCCAAATATTTTCGTAAAACCCCACAAGGAAGGGCAAAAATCTTTAATAGCCCAGACAACAATCATTAAAATGACAAACGATTGGAGAAAAATGCCGTATTGCGTATACCCTTCCATAAACAGTACCATTGAAATAGTGAGGACAATGGCCATTAAAAGACGTTGAATTTTTTCAGCGCACATGTTATTTCCTTATTTAATAAATGACATAGGTTGAAATTATAGTGTAACTAATACACCGCTTACTTAAATCTCACTTTCTTCTTAAGATATTTCAATGCGGTTTAATCTATGCGTGTTACAATCGCTGAAAAATTACACAGTGAAGAGATTCTTGCCTATGAAAACGTTTATTTATCCCGAAATGATGGTCCATGTGGCTATGTGTACCCATAAAAATCCTAAATCGGTATTGGTTGCAAGCGATAGCCCTGATGGATTGATGGGGGAGCTTTCTCGTCACAGAGAATCAGAAGTAACCTATGTCAGCGGTAGCCATCTTCTTGAATCATTTCGTAATGCGGAAGACAAAAGTGCGGACGTTATCTTGGTTGATGCCTTGACGTCGGACAGTGCGGTTATCGCTCATATCGGCCGTGTATTAAAAGAAGACGGTCTGGTCGTTATGCAGCACCCTTCATTGGACGATGTCAGCGCCAATACCTCTTTGATGCAGATTTTGGGCAATTATTTCAAAATTATTATGCCGTATCATTTGGAAGACGGATCAACGCTGTTATTGTGCTCGAGAGAGTATCATCCGACGGCGGATGTGATTTTACAACGCAGTGATTTGCTCGAAGGGCATCAGTACTATAACTGTGATGTTCATACCGCATCGTTTGCGATGCCGCAATACGTGCGCAAAAATTATTTGGGAACCATCCGTAATTAATGGCGTATAAATATGCCATCGCATTGACGGGGGGAATCGCAACAGGTAAAAGTACCGTTGCGTCGCTTTTGGGATTGAATGGCTTACGTATTATTGATGCGGATGCCATTGCTCACCGCATATTGGATGAGAATGCAGCGTGGGTAGCAGAGCATTTTGGTGCTGAATATGTCAACCAGGGGAAAGTGAACCGTACCGAATTGGGAAAAATGATTTTTGCCAACCCCGAGGCGAAAAAAGAGCTTGAAGCTTTTCTCCATCCTAAGATTCGGGCCGCGATACACGAAGAGAGTGAAAAACAGGATCGTTTTGCCTATCCCTATCTCATTGATATTCCCCTCTTTTTTGAAACAGGTTCGTACCCCATAGAGCACTCGGTAGTCGTTTATACCCCCAAAGAGTTACAGCTTGAGCGCTTTATGAAACGGAACGGTTTTTCCAAAGAGGAATCGCTGCGCCGTATTGAAAGTCAGATGGATATCGATGAAAAACGGTCTCGTGCGACATGGGTCATCGATAACTCCTCTAATCTCAAACACCTCCAAAAAGAGTGTGAACATTTCGTGGAGACGATTAAAGCGCTCTATCCTGCCCCTAAGCTATAATTATCTTATTGATTTTTGCATCTAAAGGATTTTATCATGTTCCAAATTGCCAAATACTGCGCCAGCGGGAATGACTTTGTCCTTTTTCATGCCTTTGAAAAAGCAGACCGCTCCGAATTAGCCCGTCAGCTGTGCGACCGTCAAAATGGGATCGGTGCGGATGGGCTGATTGTTTTGGTTCCGCACAGCGATTATGATTTCGAATGGCAGTTTTACAATGCCGACGGCTCTGAAGCCTCCATGTGCGGCAACGGCAGCCGTGCGTGCGCCCATTATGCACACCGTTTCGGTTTGGCCAATGCGCAGATGCGTTTTTTGACGGGTGCGGGGGTCATTAAAGCGCAGGTTGAGGATGGGGTGGTGCAAAGTGATTTGACCCCTCCTGAGATTCTTAATCAGGAGATTCGTGAGGGGGAGATGACGTGGTGGCTGATTAATACCGGCGTTCCCCATCTGGTCACCTTCGATGCGGATATGGAGGCTTTTGATATTGAAATGGCTCGTGGATTGCGCCATCGTTATAATGCCAACGTGAATATCGCGAGTGTCGAAAGTAACGGATCGATTCGTGTCCGTACCTATGAGCGCGGAGTGGAAGATGAGACGCTGGCATGCGGGACGGGGATGGCGGCGTGTTTTTATCGTGCCAATCAAGAATCGCTAGTAGCAGACCGCGCCCGTGTTTATCCGAAAAGCGGCGAAACGCTCTACTTGGGGCTCGAAAACGGGATTATTACGTTCAAAGGGGAAGTCAAAGGGGTTTTTGAGACTGTTTGGCGAGCATAAAGCCCCCGTGATTCAATCTCCAGAGCCGTTCTGGAGGCAGTAGTGCCGAGAAGAACGTAGCGTTTTTGAATCACGGTATGCTCTTTTGCTACTTTTCTGGCTAAACAGAAAAGTAGAGAGATGTTTTATAAACCGTTTCGCTCCATCAATTTTGCCTGTTCATCAGCGATGAGAGGATCGATGATATCATCCATCATCCCCCCTTGCATAATCTCTTCGAGGCGATAGAGGGTTAAATTGATGCGGTGATCCGAGATGCGGTTCTGAGGATAGTTATAGGTACGGATACGACCCGAACGATCGCCTGTGCCCACTTGCTCTTTACGCTCGTGCATCTCTTTTTCTTTAGCCTCTTGCATCTGCATCTCATAGATACGGGCTTTG
>DASUMY010000047.1:0-2024 GCA_036277435.1 Sulfuricurvum sp. | reverse complement strand
GCTCACCACAACGTTCAGAGAAATTTTATCTCAACCCCTCATTAGTGAAACCGATCGGGAAAAAATGAATGCCATATTGGAGACGATCAACGCTCTTTATACGGTATACACGACGATGTTCATCTACGACCGAGACGGATTCATTGTCGCCGTTTCCAATCCCCACGATAACCACTACGTGGGAAAACGGGTTGGATACTACTGGGCGGCTGAGACGCTGCGGCTTGAAACCACCCAGGAGTATGTCGTTTCCCCCTTTGAGCCTAACCTGTTCTATGACAACCGTTCGACGTATATTTACAATGCATGCATCCAAAATTTTTCCGGTGAAGGTGTCGGAGGCATAGGGATTGTTTTTGATGCCGAGCCCCAATTTCAAGCGATGCTGGAAGACGTCCTTCCTAAAAATGAAAATCATGAAATCAAAGACGGGATGTTTGCCCTCTTCATCGACCGAAACGCAAAAGTTCTCTCCTCCACGACTGCCGACATCGCGATTGGGTCCACGGTTACCCTGCCGGAGTCGATTTTGAACCTCTCCAACGGACAAAGCGACGCGCAGATGATTGAATACAACGGCATCTATTACACCGTAGGCGCAACCTGCTCCGGCGGTTACCGCGAATATAAACAAACCGACGGATACCAAAACGATGTTATCGCGATTTTGTACCGTCCTATCGGTGAATGTGCTGCAATCTTGAATGTGCCTCAGAGCAAACGAACCTATCTATATCCCAAAGCAGCGGGAAGCGAAGAGACATGTGAAATTTCCACCTTCTTCATCAACGGCTCGGTCTTCGCCATCGAATCGAAAAATGTCGTCTGTTCCCTCGCCCATCAGGAACTCACCTCAATTCTTCATGCCAGTGAATACAATCTTGGGGTTATCGGCTACGACAAACGGATGGTGAGTGTCATATCCTTGAGTAAACTGCTGGGAATCGATAAAAAATACGACAAAGAGAATGATACGATTATTATCGTCAATGCCCAAATCGAGGAGCAGACCGTCTACCTTGGACTGGCCGTCGATGGGATATACAGCAGCCCTGAAATCCCCCTGCGCTCGATCAGCCATTACAGCAATATGCTCAAAAACGAAAACTCGTTAACCAAAGCGGTGATTATTCCCGATCGCGCCGAAGATTTCGGAAACGAGATGATCTCTATTCTCGATATCCCGAAAATCTATACGCAGCTGATTCAGCCGTTTTCACGACCCTTGATGCAAAAAATCATGGCTTAGTGTTTCACCCTTCGGCCGATTTTATCTTCGACCGAGGCGATTTTTCCCTCAAGCCGCCCCATTTCCCCCTGACGGATATCGAGTTTTATGGCCGAATAGACCCGTTCGCACTCCCCCAGAGATTCATACGCTTTTTCGACCAGAGCAAGCGCCTCTTTGACGCTGGCCGTTTCGATGATCGTCCCCATCGGGGTGAGCTGATAGGGTAATCCTGAGCGATCGATCATATCGATGATACGGCTCACAAATGCCGATACCGATGCGCCATCGCGGCAATCCCCGCTCGTGGGAAACATTGAAAATTCGAGTAAAACAGACATCTTATTCTCCATTGGTAGTTTCGGAATAGCTCAGCCGCAATCCGTCCTCGCTCATAACAAACCCGTGAATCGCGATTTTCCCCTCATGGACCAGCCGATGGTGTTTCGAACACAGCGGTATGAGGTTGTAGCGGTGGTTCATCCCGAAATGGCCGACAGATCCCCCCTCATCGGCATTCGCTTGAGGGATGATATGATGCACCTCATCCACGGCCTCATCACACAAGGCGCATTTGGTCAAATAAAGCTTGCTGTTGTAACGGCTCTTTTTCTCTTTTTTGAGCTGTGAGATTTCGCCCTTCGTATCGGCAATGCGCCCCCGGATCTCATACGCTTTTTGGATAAACGTTTCGTCCATGTGAAGCGATTTGGCAAATTCCAGACCGTACAGGGTACTGCCGCTGCCATTTTTGAGTTTACGGTCATAGACGAGCTTGTCACTTGCCTCATCGTAA
>DASUMY010000046.1:0-8362 GCA_036277435.1 Sulfuricurvum sp. | reverse complement strand
TCCAGAAGTCCCATAGGGGTAAAACTGGACAACACCCAATACAGTTCCAACACCTCTTTCACATCCGATTGCACCCAAAACGTACTCTTTTCAGGGTCCATTCCCAATGCCAAAAAATCCGTTGCCGCTTGCATCGTTAGCTGACTCAGTCGTCCCCCATCGCTCAGACTCGTCATCGCATGATAATTGGCGATAAACGCGAAAACGTCATGATTGCTTTGTGATTCGATCATCGGACGGATAGAACCAAAATAATTACCGATATGCAAATCACCCGAAGGTTGTATTCCCGTTAGGACTCTCAAAAAATGCTCCTAATTCAAAATAAATATTATTATAGCAAACGCTCTATTAACCTCCACTCTGTTAAGCTTCATTTTAAGAAACAATGTGTTATATTTTTTCATAGTTCAACCAAAAAAGGATTCATTATGAACGTTCAAATCCGCTCTAAAGATATTGCTCTCACCCCCCATCTTAATGATCATATTGCAGCAGCCATTGAAAATTTCAAACGTTACCATCTTGATATTACTACCGTTAACGTCATCATCACCAAAGAGAAAAAAGGGGTCAGTGTTGAATTTGATATGCACATTGCTCACGCACAGCCCGTGGTCATCAGCCACACCGATGAAGATTTAGATACCGCTATTGATTTAGCGATTGACCGTGCGAACAAAGCGTTGGGCCGTCTGCACGATAAGGCAAAAGATCACAACGCTACGTCGCTGCGTGAGATTGAAGTCGCTGAGACGGAATAAGCAAGAGGCCGTTCATGCATAAAATCAATGTGGTTTGCCCCCAGTGCGGGGGCGTTAATGCCATTCCCCTCAAAGAGACCTACGCCAAGGCGTCGTGCGGTCACTGCAAAGCCTCTCTTTTAGATACAAAACCGCTTTCCCTCACCGGTGAATCTTTCGATCGAATGATACTCAATGATGAACGGGTGATTATTGCCGATTTTTGGGCACCGTGGTGCGGCCCCTGCCGTTCGATGGCTCCGGCTTTTGAAGAAGCTGCCAGAGCGTTCCCCCTGAAAGCCCAATTTGTCAAAATCAATACGGAAGAACAGCAAGCCCTAGCAGCACGCTTTTCCATCCGTTCGATTCCTACTATTATCGCCTTTAAAAACAACCGTATGATCGATCAGATCAGCGGAGCGCTCAGCGCCTCTCAAATTATGGCGTGGGTACGCAAACACCTTTAGCTTTACCATTGCCTAATTTACTTTAAGCTACTCTTTCCTAATTTAACATTAGGAAAAGATCATGTACAACTGGATTCTTTGGTTTCATATTATTTCGATGGTATCGTGGTTTGCGGTACTGTTTTATCTCCCCCGGCTGTTTGTCTATCATGTGGAAAATTCAACAAATAACGGATTTTTGGAAGTGATTGAGATCATGGAGATGAAGATTTACAAATACATCGGAGTCCCTGCGTTTTGGGCAACCCTGCTTTCGGGGCTGGCCCTTATCATTATGTCTACGCAGCAATACGGGATGAATGTTTTTCAAATGGGAGGATGGATGCACGCCAAACTGACCCTTGTTGCCATTTTAACGGCCTATTTCTTCTCTCTTGGCCACTACCGCCTCAAACTCAAAGAGAATACAGCCTATAAAACCGGCAAGTTTTTCCGTATCTACAACGAAGTTCCCACCTTTTTGCTCATGGGGATCGTTGCATTGGTTATCGTTAAACCGTTCTGATTACCACATCGCTCGACGCTTATGCGGCTGCGGTTTTCGGTTGGTATTTTTCGCTTTCGCTTTGAAAAGAACCGGAGTCCCCTCAAAATCAAACTGTTCCCGCAGCTGATTCGTCAAATAACGGCGATAACTGAAATGAAGCCCTTGCGGTCTATTCATAATCAGGGCAATACGCGGCGGACGGATATCATACTGCGTCGCAAAATAAAGACGGATATTCATTCCGTTGATACTTGGCAAGATGTGTTTTTTCATCGCCGCTTGAATCACTTCATTGAGCCGGCTTGTAGGAATACGCTGTGAGTAATTTTCATTGATTTTGAGCAGCATGTCAAAAATTTTATGAACCCGCTGCTTGCTCTGAGCCGAAATCGTAACGATAGGGGCATAGCTTAAAAATTTAAACCGGTCTCGTACTTCCGCAATAATTTTCTCATAATCCTCTTTAGGGGCCAAGTCCCATTTATTAAGAACAATCAGACACGCCAGGCGATTTTTATCGATAAATCCGGCAATTTTTTCATCCAAATCTTTAAACGGTTCTGATGCATCAAGGACCAGCAAAGCAATGTCTGCCGTTTCGAGCATCTCTTCGGTACGCATCAACGCATACTTTTCGATCCCGAGGATTTTGCCCCGTTTGCGAATCCCTGCCGTATCGATAAATGTGATTTTTTTCCCTTCGTACTCCATCTCTTCGTCAATCGGATCGATCGTCGTTCCCGCCACCGAACTGACCACGGAACGGTCTTCTTTGAGCAGGGCATTGAGCAATGAACTTTTTCCGACATTGACACGGCCGATAATGGCCACTTTCATCTGGTCCGTATCGCCCGGTTCATACTCTTTCACGAGACCTTTGAACGCCTCTTCCATTTCGGCGAGATCGGGGTTCAGTTCGTCATCTTCGTCATCCGATTCTTCATCCTCATCAAAGGCTTCAAAATCCTCTTCATCTTCATACGCATCGATAGCCGCATCAAAACCGGCCATATCGTCATCCTCTTCTTCCACCTCTACAGCAGGAGCCACGATAGAGGATTCCGGAAGCTCAGACGCTATCCAATTGAGCAGCGGCAAGATCGACCGGTTGTGCGACACGGAGATTCCGAAAATCCGATCGGTACCAAACTCGTAATATTCCCACAACTTCTCTTGCATTTTGTCATTGTCAATTTTATTGACCACCAAAGCGATTGATTTTCCCATCGCTTCAAGTTCATAAAAAAGCTTTTTATCGTCATCTTCCGGAAGACTTTTGCCATCCACCATAAATAGGATAATATCCGCTTTATGGGCAGCTTCCAGTGATTTTTCTTTGATTCGGTCAAAAAGTTCGCACCCTTCGTCCAATCCGCCTGTATCTAAAATTTCAACCTCTTTATCCACTACCACGGCAACTCGTTTTTTCACATCACGTGTTGTACCCGCGAGTTCCGATGTAATTGCATCACGCTGTTTTAAAAGACGGTTAAATAATGAGCTTTTGCCGACGTTTGGACGGCCTATAATCGCTAATTTTTTCATTAAAAACCTTTAAAATAAGTTTTTCATTATAGCGTAGGTGTGCTTATGTTATGATTGCCTTATGATTTATTACAGCTACGATCACTTTAAATCCGATATTCAAGCGCTTCGAGAAGCGTGTGAAACGTACGATGCCGATACCATTCTCGCGATTGCGCGAGGGGGGATGAGTGTTGCACACGCTTTGGCCATGGCACTCAATATTCGAAACCTGCAATCCCTGCAGTGCGAAAGCTATGACGAGGAGACCCAGCGCGATCAGCTTACGATAAGGGGAGAATGTGATTTCAGCCGATCCAAACGGGTTCTGATTGTAGATGACATTGTTGATAGCGGGAAAACGCTGTTTGAGCTGCTCCCCTATTTGCAAAAGCGCTATCCTGAGATCATTTTCAAAAGTGCCGTACTGTATACCAAACCCACAGCACTCATCCAACCTGACTATTCTTTACATGAAGCACACGATTGGATCGATTTTTTTTGGGAAAGAGATTTTTTAAAACCCGATTCGCTATAATCCGCGCATCATAGTGTGAATGCTGCTCGAGCAAAGCCCTGAGGGCTGCGCCAGCCGCTATAGCACCGAAACTTACCTTGAAAGAGGCAGTTTTCACTCAAATCAAAGGACTTTATTTATGCCTAAAGACTATATTTTCACCTCCGAATCGGTAACCGAAGGTCATCCCGACAAAATGGCCGATCAAATCAGCGATGCTATTTTGGATTATATTATTGAACGTGATACCAAAGCGCGCGTTGCCTGTGAAACACTTGTTTCGAACGGATTTTGTGTCATTGCGGGTGAACTTAAAACAACGTCGTATGCCCCTATGCAGGAGATTGCGCGTCAAGTCGTCCGCGAGATCGGCTATACCGATGCCACCTACGGATTTGATTATCGCTCTGCGGGTGTACTCAACGGCGTAGGAGAGCAATCTCCCGATATCAACCAGGGGGTTGACCAAGAGGGGGGCGAAATCGGTGCAGGAGACCAAGGGCTGATGTTCGGTTACGCATGCCGCGAAACCGACGTTCTCATGCCTCTGCCGATTCATCTTTCTCACCGATTGGCGGAGCGTTTGGCACAAGTGCGAAAAGAAGGGATTATCCCCTACCTCCGTCCCGATGGAAAAACCCAAGTGAGCATCCGTTACATCGATGATAAACCGGTTTCCGTTGAAACCGTCGTTGTCTCTACCCAGCATGCGCCCGAAGTTTCTCAGGAAAAATTGCATGCGGATGTTATCCGTGAAGTCATCGAGTACGTTATCCCGCGTGATCTGATGAGCCCCACTATCGTCTATCATATCAATCCAACCGGCAAATTTGTCATCGGCGGACCGCAAGGAGATGCCGGATTGACAGGACGGAAAATCATTGTCGATACCTACGGCGGCGCCTGTCCTCACGGCGGCGGTGCTTTCAGCGGAAAAGATCCGACCAAAGTAGACCGATCGGCTGCCTATGCGGCACGTCATGTCGCTAAGAACCTCGTAGCAGCAGGTGCGTGTGACCGTGCAACCATCCAAGTATCATATGCTATCGGGGTCGTACAACCGATTTCGATTATGGTCAATACGCACGGTACCGCTGTCGTCGCCGAAGAAAAAATTGAAGCGTGCGTTAAAGAGCTCTTCGACCTTACTCCCCGCGGTATTATCGAATCCCTGAACCTATTGCGCCCTATCTACCGAAAAACAGCCGCATATGGCCATTTTGGACGTGAACTCGAAGAATTCACATGGGAAAAAACCGATAAAGTCGATGCCATTCGCACCTATTTAGGACTTTAACAAATCTCTCGTCTCCCATTCCAGGGAGATCCCATGGCACATCTGCTCCCAACGTAACACCTGACTTATAAAACTGATAAATCCATCTTCTTTTTAGGTACCTTTAAAATTCTTCTGTTATAGTTTCCCATATTAATTAACTGAGGAGAATCCTATGGCAGTATATATTAACGATACGTGTATTAACTGCGGCGCTTGTATTGATGAGTGTCCGGTTGAAGCAATCGTAGACGAAGATGATAACCCAACGGGTGAAGAGATTTACTACGTATACGGTGACAAATGTGTTGAGTGTGTAGGTTTCCACGATGTTCCGGCATGTGCTACTGCGTGTCCTACTGAAGGATGTATTACATGGGATGAAATCGGCGAAAGTCCGTCACACCGTGATGACATCAGCGCTGACATGCGTTCAAACAAAGCAAATATCATCGACTAAACGCTATTTATTTTAAATGCCAAAGGAAAACTCCTTTGGCTTTAAGCGATAGCATCGACATACCCTTCTTACTTCGAAACACGTTTTTTCTTTTACCCTCTTTCATTTTTACTCTTTAATATTAATCAAATTATTATTCCGCTATAATTCCACTCTATTTTTTACACACAAAACAGGAGCATTGATGGAACAAACATTATCAATCATCAAGCCAGACGCCGTAGCAAAAGGTGTCATTGGAAAAATTTTGGATCGTTTCGAGACTGATGGTCTTAAAATCGCAGCTACCAAAAAAGTTCAGCTTAGCCGTCAAGACGCTGAAGCATTTTACGCAGTACACGCAGCACGTCCATTTTTCAACGACCTTGTTGATTTTATGGTCAGCGGTCCTGTTGTTATTACGGTTCTTGAGGGCGAAAACGCTGTTCAAAGAAACCGTGATTTGATGGGTGCAACTAACCCTAAAGAAGCGGAAGCCGGTACAATCCGTGCTGATTTCGCTGAGAATATCGATGCTAATGCCGTTCACGGAAGTGATTCGGTTGAAAATGCAAAAAATGAAATCGCATTTTTCTTTTCAGGCCGCGAGATTTCCTAAGTGAATATTATTCCGTTTAAACACTTGAATTCAGTGCCTCTGGCATTTGAAGCCAAGCAAGACAAAGCATTGTTTTCTGGGACAATTGTTCACAAAAAGCATAATATTGCTCAATTAAACGGTACAATAACGGGAAGTATTTCTATCCCTTGTGATATGTGTGCCGAAATCGTTGAGAAATCTCTGAACGAAGAGGTGACATTTTACCTGGCAGATGGGATTGTCCATGACAATGACAAAGATCTTGATATCGTAGAGATAGAAAAATCTATTATTGACATGGACGAGCTTTTGAATTCCGAAATAGAACTTCTAAAAAGTGACTATTTTTGCTGTTCAAATTGTGAAGGCAAATCGTTAGAACGCGAGTTCTGATACCTTGAGGATCTAATCCTCTATACACGGGGCTTCCTGCGAAAGGAAACTTCGTGGTAACTTTTAAATTAAAATAGAAAGGACTATTACAATGGCAGTACCTAAAAGAAGAGTGAGTCACACTCGCGCAGCAAAACGCAGAACTCACTATAAAATTTCTCTTGCTCGTCCTGTAAAAGACAAAGACGGCACTTACAAATTGTCTCACTATGTCAACCCGACTACCGGTGAGTATAAATAATCGATGATTAAGATTGCTATTGATGCAATGGGAGGGGACTTTGGTCCCGAACCAATTGTAAAAGGAACACTAGAAGCTCTCAAAGCAAAAGAGTTCGAAGCAATTCTCGTCGGTAAAAAAGATGAGATTTTAGCTTTGTTACCCAAGGGCTATAAAGGTAAAATTTCGATCGTAGAGGCGGATGACGTCATTGACATGAGCGATGCGGCAACCGATGCCCTCAAACGCAAAGAGAGCTCTATTTATAAAGCGATGGAGCTGGTACGTCAAGGGGATGCCCACGGTGTCGTCAGTGCTGGCCACAGCGGTGCCACGATGAGTTTGGCTACGCTGCGCCTTGGTCGTTTGAAAAACGTATTGCGCCCGGCATTAGCAACCCTGATGCCAACCAAAAGCGGTCAACGCAGTATTCTGATGGATGCAGGTGCCAATGTTGACTGCAAGGCGGAACATCTCTTTCAATTCGGCATCATGGGGTATTACTACGCCAAGGATATGCTGAAAATTGAAAACCCTCGCGTTGGTCTGCTTGCGAACGGTGAAGAGGATTCCAAAGGGAATGAAGTCACCAAAGAAGCCTTCACGATGCTTCAGGGGAGTCAAGGATTCATTGGAAACGTCGAGGGGAACAATATATTTGATTCGTCCTGTGATGTTATCGTATGTGATGGATTTATCGGCAACTTGGTTCTCAAAGCCTCTGAAGGGGTTGCATCCACCATCAGTTTTTTCATCAAACAATACATACGCAAATCGCCTATCGCCATTACCGGGGCATTGTTGATGCGCAAAGTCTTCATTCTTTTGAAAAAAGAGATCGACTATGCTGAAATCGGCGGAGCTCCTTTGATCGGTATCAAGGGATGTGCCATTGTCAGTCATGGCAAAAGCAATCCGAAAGCGATTAAAAATGCGATTTTCCAAGCTATAAGATACGTTGATACCGGTATTAATGAACACATTGAACAACGTCTCGAAGAGCTGAATAAGTAACACTCTCAACCGTAAAAGGCTAATTATGTATGCTGCGTTTCGCTCCATAGGAGCTTACATCCCGACTCATATCCTTACCAATGCCGATCTTGAAGTGATGGTCGATACAACGGATGAGTGGATTACCAAGCGGACCGGTATCAAAGAGCGTCATATCGCGGCCAAAGATGAAACAACCAGCGATATGGGGATGAAGGCCGCCGAAGTGGCCATTGAACGCTCCGGGCTTGATAAATCTCAAATTGACATGCTGATTTGTGCTACGATTTCCCCCGATTATTTTTGTATGCCCTCAACCGCAACCATCATCGCTACAAAACTCGGCCTAGAAAAAGTAACCGCATTTGATATTTCAGCCGCATGTACCGGTTTTGTGTATGCCCTCAGTATTGCAAAAGCCTTCGTAGAATCAGGGATGAAAAAGAATGTTCTGATCATCGGTGCCGAGAAACTCAGTGCCATTACCGATTATACCGATCGCGGTACTTGTATCCTCTTCGGTGACGGCGCGGGTGCCGCTATTATCAGCGCAACCGACAATAAAGCGGAAGGGATCATCGATATTCATACCGGCTCAGATGGCAGTTTTGCCGATTTGCTGATGACTCCAAACGGAGGAAGCGGCTCGGCGCATGATGAAATCGATCGTGAAAAAGCAAGCTGTTTTATGAAAATGAAAGG
>DASUMY010000045.1:0-3851 GCA_036277435.1 Sulfuricurvum sp. | reverse complement strand
GATGCGTACAGGGTCCATTTTTTATTGCGGCACAGGGATTTTACTCCCGTTTCGTCGTTCTTGTTGTTTTTTCCCTCATTGGAGCATCCGGCATATGCCCCTTGGTGCGCTTTAACATTAAGGGTGCTGATGTAGTAAAGCGGCGAGGCGTCAATAACCTCTTCAATATAACGGTTCATCGCCTTAGAGGGTTTTTCCCCCTCAAACGCTCGCCGTTCTTTAAAAAGAATTTTTTTGTTTTTTACAGCAACGCTCACTACTTCATGCCCCTCTTTGGTAGGGACAATGGCAACAAATATCTTTTGAAATAGCCGCTCTAGCACTGGCGATCCTCTGCTTTTTGACATAAAGGGTGCGATTTGAGGTAATGATCCATTTTCAAAGCATTTCCCAATTTGGTATAGATCTGTGTGGTTGCCATACTTGCATGACCGAGCAATTCACTAACATCGGCAATACGGGCATTATTATTTAATAATTCAGTCGCATAGGCATGCCGTAACTGATGCGGCGTAACATGAAATCCAACCGCTTTAAAAACCTTCATAATGGCGTATCTTAGACTATTTTCGCTTAATTTTTGTCCGTTTGACTCAAAGAGGAATTCCGCCGGATTTGCAAGACTGCAATGGTGCTGTATGGCGTCATAGACATCGCTCAAAACAGGGATGTCCCGCTCTTTGGATCCTTTTCCCGTGACCCTGCACCAATTCTCTCGTATATCAGCACGACGCAGCGACGCCAATTCGCTGATACGCAAACCCATCGTATAGAGCATGAGTATCGCCAAGCGCTCCATGGCAGGGGCATGCGCAAGCGCCAGTTTGATATGTTCATGCGAAATAGGCTTGGGTAATGTCTTTGGGACTTTAATGCTCTCGTCAAAGCGCAGATACACTATAAGTCCAAGAGAACGAAGATATTTGATAAAACTGCGTATAGCGCTCAGCTTTCGGGCGATCGTTTTGGGTTTCAGGGAAACGATTTTGAGACGTAGCGGCATCAGATTGATCGTCATTGCCTCCGCAGAGTATTCTATCTGGGCATAGCGCAGCATCTCTTGGATCGACTCGTCATAACTGAAAATTGTTAAAGCAGAATACCCCTTGAATGCTTCACAGTGCTTGAGAAACGCCTCTTTATAAACATGCAGTTCCGTCATGGCAGGGCATGGCGCATCAGCGCTTCGTGCAGAATAGATTTTGCCTCTTCCATCGAAAGACCTTCCAAATCGATCGGCTCCGATGCGTAATAATCAAGCGTACCGAACGGCTTCGGAATCACGAAACGGTCCCAACTTGAAAGCTGCCAATACGAGGAGGGGAGACAATCGTACACAATCACTTTCGCATGGCGTTTTTGGGCCATCACGACAATGCCATCGCCAACGCTGTGCCGTGGCCCTTTGGGGCCATCGGGTGTAATCCCGATATCATACCCCTCATTAAGGGCTTTAAGCCCCTGGATCAATACTTTGGCACCCCCCCGTGTCGAAGAGCCGTGAATCGTCCCCAGTTTAAAATAGCGTATGACTCGGGCAATGATCTGACCGTCAAAATGTTCACTGATAAGGACTTTGGCTTTTGGATGGGTACGAAATTGATAATACAAATAAGGCTGCATCAACAAATCGCCATGCCAGCAGGCAAAAATAACCGGCTCTTGCGGAATCAGCTGCGGCAGATGAAAACGTTTTTTACTGGAGAGGTAAAGAAAGCGGATGAGAAGCGCGCCCAACAACGGGGCCGCATATAATGCAAGTGCGCGTAAAAAACGTTTACGCAACGATTTCTCCGTATTGAACTAAACGGGAAACCTCCGTAATTTTTACTTTGGCTATTTTGCCCAGCCACTCTTCGCTTCCCTTGACTTTAATCATGATGTTATTATCACTGCGTCCGGCGACATACCCGTCATTACGAAGTTCTTCAAAATAAACGTCGACGATTTTCCCAAGATGGGTCATCTTGATTTCATCCAGAATCGTATCTTGATAGGCCTGCAGGGTATTCAAACGTTCCGAACCCACTTCCGAATCGATCGTATTCGTCATTAATTCGGCTTCGGTCAAAGGGCGAGGAGAATATTTAAAACTAAAAATCTGTTCAAACCGCACCTGACGCAATACATCCATCGTATGTTCAAAATCTTCCTCGGTTTCACCCGGAAAAGCGACGATGATATCGGTACTGATACTCACATCGGGAACCATCTCCCGCAGTTTCGCGGCACGGTTCAAAAACCACTCTTTCGTATATCCGCGCTTCATTGCTTTGAGTATCTCGGTTGATCCGCTTTGAAGCGGCATGTGCATCGATTTGCAGATTTTCGGATTACGGGCAAACTCGTCGATAAACTCATCGTCCATATGCAACGGATGAGGCGATGTAAATCGAATTCGTTCAACCCCTTCAACCGCACTGACACGGCGAAGCAGTTCGGTAAAATTCACCTTCTCATGCTCGCCCGAAAAACGGCGCCCGTAATTATTCACATTCTGCCCCAGCAAGAAAATCTCTTTAACGCCATTTTCTGCCGCTTTTCGTGCTTCCGATACAATCAAATCAGCAGGAATCGAAATTTCATCCCCTCTCGTTTTGGGAACGATACAAAACGTACACTGCTTATCGCATCCGATCGAGATATTGATGTACGCTTTATACGTACTGGTGCGGAAATCTTTGAAGGCAAATTGCGACTCATCGTAATCAATGTCAATCTCGACCGCTTTGTCTTTGTGAATCACATCGGCGATTTTTGAAACGTTGCGTGCGCCGAGAACAAAATTGACATAGGGAGCTTTTTTAATAATCTCTTTACCAAGATGCGATGCCGTACATCCGCATACGCCGATTTTTGCCCCTTCTTTTTTGAGCTTATTGAATACGCCCAATTCAGAAAAAAGCTTATGAACGGGCTTTTCACGTACCGAACACGTATTGATCATAATCAAATCGGCTTCGCGGGGCTCGTCCGTCAGTTCATACCCCTCGGCTGCATTCAATTCGGCAATCATGTGTTCCGAATCGCGCACGTTCATCGCGCATCCGAGTGTCTCGATAAAAAGTTTTTTAGACATTAGAGAATGTGAACCTCATACATGTACTCATTTGCAGAAAGGCCATAACGTACTTCGCGCATATAAAAGCTCTTTCCTTCCCCTTCGAAATGGTCCTGCAACGCAAGAAGATCTTTATGTGAATTTTCACGGTCAAAATAAAAAATGACGGAATTGCTTTTTTCCACCATCTCGGTCATTTTTTTAAGGTCGATTTTTTTTGGTTTAGCGTCATGTTCGCTACGTGCTACTTTTAGTTCCATTGGTGTACCCTTTATCAATATTAGAGTTCTTATAATTGGGGGATTATATCTGTGTTTCAATAAATATCCCATTAAGTGAAATTATTGTATACTTCTTTTTCTTCATAAAAAAAGCTTTCCCATAACCATTTATTTTTATGATACACCTTGAACAAGGACTTTCCAATGGAAAATATTTTAGATATTATTGATTCAATTGCCAACGAAAAAGGGCTGAGTCGCGAAAATGTAAAAGAGGCCATTAAAACCTCATTCATTCAAACCGCTAAACGGATTATCAATCCGACGTTTGCCTTTGAAGCCGATATTGACGATCAAGTCAAAGAGGTCAAATTACGCCAAGTCATCACAGTAGTAGCCGATGACGCCCCGGAACTTGAGGGTGAAGAGGCCGGTGCCTACATGAGTTTAACGGCCGCAAAAGAGATCGACGATGAAGCCGAAATCGGCGATCAGCTCCAAATGGAGCATGACATCGAGACGTACGGCCGAAGCGCATTTGCCGCGTTGCACCGTGAAATCGAATTTCA
>DASUMY010000044.1:0-5242 GCA_036277435.1 Sulfuricurvum sp. | reverse complement strand
CATCTTTTCCCAATGCGACCGCACCCATACCTTTGATAATGGCATAGCGGGGGGCAGGGTCAAGAGGGATATGTTCACTAGAAGCGTTGGTGTTAAAATACGCGTGATACGTTTGTACGAAGGAGTGTAACCCCTCGCTGACGTTGTCGTCAATGATGGCGGGAAAAGGTTTGATCCGGATCACGTGTTCAGGCGTCAGTTCCCCCCTATGAAGGATGCTCTCAAGATTCGGCAAGAGGCTCAACGCTTTCGCTTGCGGCGAATCTATGACGATCGGGTCAATGGCACATCCGCGCAGGACCGCGACTTCTGCTGTGAGGGTGTTTATGAACGGATGGTCTGTTTTCCCCTCGGATACGCTGCTTGGAAGCGTCACATGTTCTTCCAGATACGTTTCGGCCGTCGTAACAATAGCGATCATTTTTTCATAGGCGTGTTTGGCATCATTATCGAACGTGAAAACGCCGTGATTGAGAAGAACCATCCCCTCCAGTGTATCCCAATTAATGTTTTTGGTGACATCATAAATATGTTTGGCCAGTTCAAACCCAGGCATGACATAATCAATGATCAGCATGTTGGGGCCGTAGAGTTTTTGGATCAGCTCTTTTCCCTCGGGGGTATTGGTGAGGGTGACAACGGCATCCGCATGCGTATGATCAACAAAAGCGTAAGGGATGATGGCGTGCAGAATAGCTTCGATCGAAGGGTTGGGAAAGCTTTGATCGCTCATCGCATCGCGCTGCTCTTTGACCATCTGCGTATCGGTGAGGCTGTCGCGCTTTGCCATTTCGATGAGTACGTTCAGATTGACCGGTGAAAATCCAGGTTTTTCAATCGTATCGAGATTCCAGCCGGACCCTTTGACGTACAGAGTACCGTCCATTTTAACGGAGGTGTTGCCGCCGCCATGTAGGACTAAATCTTTACTCTGACCCAAGAGCTGTGAGGTATAAACCCTCATCCCCAGCGGATCGTTACGGTACTGTAACGCAAGAGCATCATCGAAGAGGCTTTTCATTATTTGAGTTCCTTGTATTAGTGGTCAAATTATAGCGATGCAAGGATGAAATGTGTTACTATTACTTTGTAAATCTCGAAAAAAATGTTTTTCGTAGCTTTAGGGGGATACAAGGCACATGTGTCCCTGTCGCTAGATGGGCTTTGCTCAGTTGGCGTGTAACAACATATTTTTTAAGGATTACCATGCCATTACTCGACAGTTTTACCGTAGATCACACTATTATGCCGGCACCTGCTGTACGCCGGGCGAAGGGG
Organism: Sulfuricurvum sp.; assembly: GCA_036277435.1. GTDB lineage: Bacteria > Campylobacterota > Campylobacteria > Campylobacterales > Sulfurimonadaceae > Sulfuricurvum. The sequence continues at coordinate 3,964 of DASUMY010000044.1, read as the reverse complement.
ATGAAAACGCCAAGCGGAGATGATATTACGGTGTTTGATTTGCGTTTTTGCCGTCCGAATGAAGCGATTTTGTCCCAAGAGGGAATTCATACGTTGGAACACCTATTTGCCGGATTTATGCGCGATCATCTCAATTCGGGAAAAACCGAGATTATCGATCTCTCGCCGATGGGGTGCCGTACCGGTTTTTACATGAGCGTTATCGGAAGCCCGAGCGAAGAAGAAGTGGCTGAGGCATGGGAGGCTTCGATGAAAGATGTTTTGGCGGTTGAAAGCCAAAGCGATATTCCGGAATTGAACCTGTATCAGTGCGGTACGTGTGCGATGCACTCTTTGGCGGATGCCAAAGCGATCGCCGAAGAGGTATTGCGCAAAGACATCGATATTATGGATAACGAAGCATTGAAACTTGATTTATCGAAGGTCACACACTAATGCTATTACTTTTGCCGATGAACGGAGACGATACCCAAGAGTCTGAGCTTGTCTCGATTAATGACGCCACCTTTTGGGCGACGGTCGAGATTGAAGAGGGACGCGTCATCGAGATCAATTTTTACACCGATCGTTCTGGGATCGAAACACCGTGTGATGCGGTGATCATCACGAACAATTATGAACCCGTAATGGAATTTTTGGATCAGCAGATGATGGTCCTTGTCGCTCATCATCAGCGCACGATCGACGATATCGTCGAAGCCTATCTCTTTAGAGAGCTTCACGATTTGGCGATATAGTTAGCTTCGTTATATGATTACCCAGCTTCTCCATCCGACACCCCATACGAAAATCATGGTGGTCACCAGCCATTTAGATAGTATGATGGAGGAGTTGTTTTCTTTTTTATCCCCCTATGAGGGTCTTATCGATGTTTCCCTTTTCCCCGGTGATCATTTAGAATTTTCCAACCCTTGCCTTCATAAAATACACGCAATCAAAGATTACAAATCTCCCGCCTTCGGAATTCCTCGAGACTATGCCGCAGTGATTGTGCAAGATGTTTTGCATCTGCATGAATCACCATTGAAGTTTTTACAGCTGATCTATCGTACCTTACTCAATGCAACCGAGATTATTATTGTTCAAAAGAATGGAGCGATGAATATAGACGAGGTAGCAGACTTATTGGATAAAGCTGAATTTCGTGCTACGAACACCATTGTGGATTTGATCGATGGGCACGAAGTCATTGTGGCCAAAAAAATGCACATGTGGGGTAATGGTCTGTAAAATCAAGACTGTAATCATTATGGTATGTTCTTTTGATATACTGTGCAATTAATTATCGATAAAGGAATATTTAATGTCAACAATAAAAGCAAAGCTATTAACCTTAGTCTCTGTACTTTCTCTTGTTGCGATCGTTGTTGCGATGATGGGATTTTCCGGAATGAAAGGGTGTAATAGTCATTTCAAAGATGTCTATGACAATCGTATCGTTCCCCTCAATCAGCTCAAAATCGTTGCGGATATGTATGCTGTCAATATCGTGGATACCTGCCATAAAGCACGTAATGGCAATCTTACCAAACAAGAGGCAGTTGCCAATATTCATCAGGCGCAAAAAACAATTGCGAAAGAATGGGGAGCGTATACGGCTACGACATTAACTGTAGACGAAATGGCTCTTGTTAATGAAGCGAAAGAGCGGTTTTCAACGGCGGATAAAGGGGTTGAAACATTGTTGAAGCTCCTAGAATCGGGCGATATGGAAGGTGTTGCTTCTTTTTCGATACAAGAATTGTATCCGTCGATTGATCCCATCAGTGAAACAATCGGAAAACTAATAACGCTCCAGCTTGACGAAGCGAAAAAAGGGTACGATAGCTCTGTATCCGCTTATGATGCGGCTGTGATTGTCAACGTAATTCTCCTCTTGGTCGGATTAGGCGTGAGTGGTGTTTTGGCATGGATTACCATAGCGTCTATCGGCCGTTCAACGGGGAACTTTCGTGATACGATGCATATGATATCGAATACTAAAGATTTAACCAAAATTATCGACCATCAAACCAATGATGAACTTAAAGTGATTTCACAAGCATTTAACGAATTGATGAGTTCCGTTCAAAAAGCGATGGGGGATGCAAAGCACTCTGCAAGTGAAAATGCTGCAGTTGCAGAAGAGTTGTTTGCCACCAGTTCACAAATCGGACGACGCAGTGAGGAGACAGCCAGAGCTATGGAACAGGCACTTAGAGTCTCCGGAGAGGTTTCTGAGATTTTAAAACGTGGAGAAGAGGGGTCTCGTCAAACCGGGGTAACGATTAAAAATGCTTCCAATAAAGTGTCTAAAGTTTCAGAAGATGTATTGAAGGTTTCTGAATCGCTTCAAGGAGTGGTCGAAGAGCAAATAGAATTGGCGCAAAAGCTGGAACATCTCTCTTCGGAAGCACAACAGGTTAAGCAAGTCCTTGCGGTCATTAGTGATATTGCTGAGCAAACGAATTTATTGGCACTGAATGCTGCTATCGAAGCGGCACGTGCAGGCGAACATGGGCGCGGATTTGCCGTAGTAGCCGATGAAGTGCGTAAGCTCGCGGAACGGACGCAAAAATCGTTAAGTGAGAGCAATGCAACCGTTTCGATAATTGTCCAGTCGGTTACGGATGCGACTGAAATGATGTCAAAAAGTGCGGGAGAGATCAAAAAACTGGGCGATCATGCGCAAGAGGTTGAAATCATCATGACACAGAGTGTCCAAGAAATTGCCGACGCCGCAGAGCTTGCCGTTCAAACAGCATCGGATGCCGGTATCGGAGCGGAAAAAACCAACGAGGTCATAGCGCAAATGGGATCGATTACCACTCTGGCTGCTACGAATGCCCGCAGTGTTGAGGAGATTGCGGCTGCAGTAGAGCATTTGGCTAAGCTGTCTGAGGGGCTTAATCATACGTTATCAAAATTTAGAACGGCTTGATGGTCCTTTTTTGGGTCAAAAATGGTTGAAAGTATTCTCTTAATCGGGGCCTCGACAGGAGGTCCTGGTCGATTGCATACGATTTTAGAGCAGTTGCCATCGAATTTTTCTTCAGCGGTCATTATCGCGCAGCATATGGGTCTGCCTTTCATCCCAAGTTTTGTCAAACAGCTCTCATCTATTACCTCGCTTGACGTTCACGAAGTAGGTAACGAGATGGAGGTTAAATCGTCATCCGTCTATATTTGTTCCGGTGAATGCCGACTGATAGAACATGATGGAAAAATTCGTTTTTTTCACAATGAGATGTCATCGTTGGCATATACGCCTGATATTAATGCCTTGTTTTTATCGGCGGCGGAGCTTTCGAGACCGATTCAGAAGTTGGGAGTCATTTTGAGCGGTATCGGAGATGATGGTGCTGTGGGAGCACGAGCCCTCTTTGATTCAGGTGCGGCGTGTATGTTTGAGAGTGAAGAGAGTGCAACGGTGTATGGAATGCCAAGATGTGCAAAAGAACTGGTTCCTGAAGCCCAGATCGGGACAATGATTCAAATTATTGCGGCAATTCGCAATTTTGGGGAAAATCGTGTTTAGTTGGTTTAAAAGGAAAACAGCGTTACCGTCTCAAACACAGATATCACACGAAGAAGATTTTAGCGATACGAGTCAAATTTATCAATTTTTTACCGATTTGACAGGGATTCATTTTGAGCAAAAAGAGTCAATTACAACGCCAAAACTTGTTCGCTTTGCGAAAGAATATGGGTGTCGTTCCTTTTTAGAATTAATAGATACATTGTGTTTTGATCCCAGCGTGAAAGAAGCATTGATTAATCTTCTTACCGTTAACGAAACGTATTTTTTTCGCGAAAAAGATCAACTTGACTTTTTGGTAAGCCATTGCAGTGATGCCTCATCGACTTTGCGTATTTTATGTGCTCCCGGATCGACGGGTGAAGAGGCTTATTCTATTGCTATAATGCTAGCCGAGCATGGCTATGCTCTTCGTACAATACAGATTGTTTCCATTGATATCAATAC
>DASUMY010000043.1:0-6257 GCA_036277435.1 Sulfuricurvum sp. | reverse complement strand
TTTATCTCCGGCTTGACCCATTACATCAATAACAAACTCTTCATGATCCAAGGGCAAGAGATCAGTTTGAATGTCACGATCGGCGTTGCCGGATCCAATCATAATCCGAATGCGGAGCGTAAAAGAGATATCATGGCCCATTCCGATATGGCCCTTAAACTCGCCAAAAAAACCCGAAAAGATTACCTTTTCTATGATGAATCCCTTCATATCAAAGAAGACTATGAAAATAATCTTTCATGGATCAAGCGGCTTCGAAATGCCATTGATGAAAACAGAGTGGTCCCTTTTTATCAGCCCATTGTCAATGCCCAAACCCTAAAAACAGAAAAATACGAAGCATTGGTCCGTATTGTTGAAAAAGACGGGACGATTATCTCCCCGTTTCAGTTTTTAGAAATTTCCAAAAAAGTCAAACTCTATCCTCAAATAACCAGGATTATGATTACTAAAGTGCTCGAAGCATTACCGCATCATCCCGGTATTCAATGTTCTATTAACCTATCGATTGAAGACATTACCGACAGCTTCATGAATGCCTATATCATCGATAAAATCAAAGATTGCCTCTATGCCGATCGTATTATTTTTGAAATACTGGAATCTGAGGGGATCGAAAACTACGAAACCATCAATCGATTCATTACCGAAGTCAAAAAATACGGGGTTAAAATAGCGATCGATGATTTCGGCGCCGGATACTCCAATTTTGTTTACATCACCAAATTGGATATCGATTACATCAAAATTGACGGTTCCATCATCCGGACGATTGACAGCAATAGCACCTCTCAGATTATCACCAAAACGATTATCGATTTTGCCTCCCAACTCAACATTGAAACCGTTGCGGAATTTGTCTGTGACGAAAATGTGTACAACTATGTCAAACAGCTTCCCCTTAATCACTTTCAAGGATACTATTTCGCAGAACCATCCCCTACGATGAACGATGCAACGCAAACCCGTTCCTAAAAAGAACTACGCCCCCTCATCAGAGGGCAACAAAAGCTCCTATACGCTATAATTCGCACTATGAGTACTGACCCTTTTACGTTCCATATTGATCCTGTCCCGACCCTTCCCACCCGTTATTGCCGTTTTATGGCACGCGTCATCGGATGGGCTCTTAGCTATGGAAACTATCTCCTCGCCCTGATTATTGGGTGGCAATTCGACTGGTTTCTGGCCATCGGCATCCTCTTGCTCGGATTTATCGTATTCGGCATCGTCCGTTCTAAACTGCGCAATGAGTCGATCCCCCTTGAACAGCGTGAATATCCGTATGAAGATTACGCTATCGCAACGTGGTATCTCTCACGCAATCATTGTTTTATCATCTCTACACCTACGGAATAACCTATGGCACTTGTCGATCTCCTCAATGTTAGCAAACACTACGAAGCGCAAAAGATTTTAGAAAACATCAATTTTCACATAGACGAGGGGGAGCGGGTTGTTATTGTCGGAAAAAACGGCAGCGGCAAATCAACCCTGATGAAGATTGTCCACGGCTCGCTCGATGCCGATGAGGGTGAACGGATCACACGTCAGGGCCTTGAGATCAAAATGCTCTCTCAAGTCCCCAAATTTGAACCCAACCACACCGTACGCGAAGCAGTGGAGGCAGGCTTGGGAGAGCTCAAATCGGCCAAAGTCCGTTTCGATGAGATTTCTGCCCTTCTCTCCGAGCAGTACGATAATGCAGCGCTGCTCGAAGAACAGTCCAAACTGACGGTTTTCCTCGATCATCACAACGCCTGGAATCTGGACGATAAGATCGAGCGGATTATGCACCATTTTATGCTCAAAGAGTACGAGGACAAAAGCGTCGATCTTCTCAGCGGGGGAGAGCAACGACGCGTAGCGCTCGCTTCGCTGCTCCTGCTGAAGCCCGATATCCTTTTGCTGGATGAACCGACCAACCACCTCGACGTATACATGGTGGAGTTTCTCGAAGAACTGATCCTCAAAGAGCGGTTCACCCTCCTGTTTATCTCCCATGACCGTTATTTCATCGATCAGATTGCCACCAAAACCATCGAAGTCGAAGAGTGTTCTCTGCGTGAGTTTATCGGCGGATACAGCAACTATCTCGAGCAAAAACAAGAGCTGCTGCGGACAATGGCACAACAGCATGACAACCTGCTCAAACTCCTCAAATCCGAAAACGAATGGCTCAGACGGGGAGTAAAAGCACGCCTTAAACGGAACGAAGGGCGAAAACAGAGGGTATTGCAGCTGCGTGAAGATGCGAAAAACAACCCCAGCCGTATCCGGAAAATGAAACTCGAGCTGGAACGCGAAGCGAAACACTTCAACCGCAGCGAGGGGATTAACCGCCAAAAAATGCTGTTTGAAATCGATCATCTAGGATTGCAGCTGGGAAATAAAACCCTGATCAAAGACTTCTCAACACGCATCTTGCAAAAAGACGTTATCGCCGTCGTCGGACCCAACGGAAGCGGTAAATCGACCCTGCTTAAAGCCCTTCTTGGACGGCTGAAACCAACATCCGGCGTGATAAAACAAGGGGAGTTCTCCATCGGATATTTTGATCAGCACCGTGAAATGCTGGATGACAACCTCAACCTCATCGAAACCTTTTGCCCCCATGGCGGTGACCGCGTCGATGCTCAGGGCCAGGATTATCATGTCTACGGCTATCTCAAAAACTTCCTCTTTCCGAGAGAATTTCTGGACAAAAAAGTAGGGACGCTCAGCGGCGGAGAAAAGAATCGTGTCGCACTGGCATTGCTTTTCACCAAAAAAGTCGATTGTCTGATTCTCGATGAACCGACGAACGATTTGGATATCCCTACCATCAATATCCTCGAGGAAAAGCTTCAAAACTTTCCGGGCGCCGTCATACTCGTCAGCCATGACCGATATTTTGTTGATAAAATCGCCAAAAAACTTTTTATCTTCAAAGGGGACGGAACGATCGAAGAGAGCTATAAACCCTACAGTGAATATCTCGAAGATGAAAAAGAGCTCCATGAGATGGATGCGATAGAGGCCGAATTTTCCAAACCCTCACCGTCCGTTTCAGCCCAAAGTGAAAAGACAAAAGCCCTCAAACTCACCTTTAACGAACAAAAATCACTGGAAAAGCTTCCACTCGAAATCGATCTGCTCGAAGCCAAAATCGATGAGCTCAACGCGTGTCTCGCTAATCCGAAATGTTACGAAGAAAAAGGGATTAGTACACTCGCACAAGAGCTTGAAAAAACGAAGACTCTCTACGAAGAGAAGGTAGACGAGCTTCTGAGTATCGAAGAAAAAGCAGAAGCGATCGAAGCCCTCAAAAATCTTTGAGGCATCTTTTCTCCTAAAAGGAGAGGGAAGGATTAACGTCCTCCGCCGCCGCCCATTCCGCCGCCACTGCCTTTACGCTGGCCTTGCATCATCCCCTGACCATCTCCTTGATTTTTCATTTTAGGCACTCGGTTTTCAGGAGGACGTTTATTGAATTTTTGTTTTTGCTCTTGATTCATGTGTTGATAACGGTTTTGAAGCTCGTTGTGCAGCTGTTCGCGCTCTTGCTGGTTGGTCATCGTCCCGCGTTTTTCCAATAATTCATCTGTATTCATATTTTGAAAACGGTTTTGAATTTTATTTTGGACTTTTTCTTGTTCCATGACTTGATGCGTAGCCTGAACGGCAGCGCTTGTAGCTGATTCTGCAAAAGCCAACGTTGACACAATAGCCGAAACGGACAAACATGTAACTAATACTTTCATACGAAACCTCCAAATTGATATTAAATCATTGTATATCAATTTAATAAGAAAAAAATGAAGAACCTATTTACTGAATATAATCAACGACTTTTGAAAGGGCCGTCACTTCTTTGATGAGCGATACAACCTCCAAATGGGCCGGATGTGTCGCATAAAAACTCAACCCTTCCGGATCGTCAAACGTTGATATCAAGGCAAGATCAAAAGAGCGTTCGCTATTACTGATATCGATCCCCGCTTCCATCGATCGGAGCGTTTCGATTTTCGAGGGAAGTGCTTCGAGAAGCCCTTTTACCTGCGCCATATTAGCCTCTTTATTTTCCTCTTTAAACTGAAACATCACAATATGTACCAACATGTTTTATCCTTTATCTCTCTATTAAATCTTTCAGACTCTGGCGAGGGGATTTTCCCTCCAATATCGCATACACTTCCCCAGCGATAGGAAGATATATTCCACGCGATTGTGCAATTTCATGCAACGCATAGGCCGTTCCGATCCCCTCGCTCACCTCGCCGATTTCGGCACATACAGCCTCTTTGCTCTTGCCGCATGCAAGTCCGAGCCCCACGCGGTAATTTCGCGACATCGACGAGCTGGCGGTCAAAAACAGATCTCCCGCACCGCTAAGCCCCAGGAAACTTTCATCCTGTGCCCCGTATGCTTTTCCAAACCGCTGCATCTCGACCAGACCTCGGGCGATCAGACTGGCCGCCGCATTATGTCCCAATCCTAATCCCTCACAAATCCCTGCGGCGATGGCAATGACATTTTTATACGCACCCGTAATCTCGGCACCGATGACATCATCACTCACATAGGTACGGATAAAACGGGGGAATAACGCCGCGAATTCCTGTGCCGTTGCGGATGAGTGTGAGTTGATCACCAATGCTGTCGGAAGCGACTGCATCACTTCGCTTGCGAACGAAGGGCCTGACAAAAAGGCCAGATTTGCTTCAGGGACATACTGCGCATAGATTTCATTTAAAAATCGTCCGCTGGAGGCTTCAATCCCTTTGGCGGCAACCAATACTTTTTGCCCCTTGAACGTAAAATTCTCTTTCAGCCATTGGGAAATCTGCTGCGCGGGAACGGTGATAATGAGGTACTCGCATTGCAATACTTCCGCCAAGGTACGAAAGTTGTTCCAATCCCGTCGGGTACGGGAGGTGATGATCACCTCATTTTTTTCACTCATAGCAAAGGCAAGGGCTTCTCCCCATTTACCCGCACCGATTATTCCGACATTAGCCATGTATTCCCCTTACTTCACGTATCAACGCCTCGAGTTTATCTTGATAGCCGATGACGACCAATATGTCGCCCGGATCGATATAATGGTTGTGCCCTTTGGAGGCGAAACTGAACGTTGTCCCCAACTCATGATCCACAATCGCCAGCAAGATCACGTCGTATTCGCTTTTGAAATGGATATCATGGAGATATTTTCCCACAAAATCAGAATAGAGAGGCACTTCGATCTCAACAATATTCAGCAAACCGTCCTCATACAGTACATCGTGCAGCACTTTCGTCACAATCGGTTTTTCAAGCATGTCCGAAATAACACTGGCCGCAATCTGCAAACTGGGCAATACTTTATTCGCACCGGCACTTTTCATCTTGATAGCACTCTCATTATCCTGTGCCAAGGAGATGATCGTGAGTTTTTCAAACGTTGCTCGCAGCGAAATCGTTAAAAACACATTTTCGGCATCGTTGGCCAACGCACAAAAGATGACAAGATCATCAACATTAAATCGATCTTCAATACCCTGCCAGTCGTCACTTAAATCAAACAGATCGACGGAAAAGCCAGCCTGAATCGCCGCTTTTTGCTCATCTTCGCTTACCACAAACAATGCAAAGTCTTGATAGATATTGCGAATTTGCGTCGCAATCTGACGGGAGTACTCATTAAATCCAAATACGGCAGCACAACTCGCCATTAGCTGACCCTCTTTCGATGCAGTAGATTACGAAATTCATGCACCAAAGAACGGTTTGCAATAATAATGGCAACATCCCCGGCCTGAATTTCAAAACTCGGTTCTGGATTGAATGCAAACGATTGTTCGTTTGCCTGATAGATTCCCAGCATACTGAGCCGCTGATGAAAAAGGGGATGAAGCAGCAGATCAAAAAATCGTTTCGACATCCCGCTATCGAGAATAACTTCTTCAATCACCGTTCCCCCATGCTCTGAACGCAAGGCGTGAATCACTTCAAACGCAACCGGCTGGTTGCTGATTTTTTTGCTCATAAATCCGACCAATTCATGGGGGTTGACCATTTCATCAATCCCTGCCATGGAGAGTTTTTTACGATTTTCCGGGTTGTGAAGAATGGAACACATATTCACTTTTTTATTCAGTTCGCGAATCGTCAATGCCGTATAAATATTGGCCACATCGCTCTCTTCAAGCAAGATGACCGCAATGATTTGATTTTCAAAACGGGCCCGTATGGTCTGATAGGTATGCAATGACGCGGGATCAAAGTTCAGCACA
>DASUMY010000042.1:0-7536 GCA_036277435.1 Sulfuricurvum sp. | reverse complement strand
GTGAAATTGCCGATGAGATTAGTGCGAAAGTACAATTTCCAGGGGAGATTAAAGTCAATGTCATACGGGAAAGCCGTGTTGTGGAATATGCGAGATAGCAGCCGCTGCGATGAGCGGCGGTTTGCTTTAACGCTGAATCGGAATGTCAACAGCGATCATTCCTCGCAAATCTCCCATTTTATATCCGGTTGCTTTATCGGTCGGATAAGCAGCTTTGATCGCTTTTCCGATCTCCGATCCTTGATCGACGTCTCCGTGACATTTTAAACACGCTTCATTATTGATAAGAATCGGTTTGTAAAAATGATCGATAGTCCCATCGGAGTGTATTTCATATGCCGGAAGCGGTTGAGCCTCTTTGAGTTTATTGTGCCATGCTGACAAGATACGTGATTCCTGTGCATTTGCACGATTTTGAGGATTGCGCTCTTGCAGTGTTACCCGTTTAACAGAGTAATGAGTCGTATCGGAAACTTCTTTCGTTAATGTCATCGCTTGGGATGAACAAAACCCCAAAGCGGCGACCGGGCCGTTTTTTGCCATCTGCGCTTTTAATTCACCGCCCAATTTTTGTACCAATGCCGCCGATACTTTTTCACCGATTTGCACCGTCTGCTCTTTTGATGTCTCTTGGGCATTCAGAGATACACTCAGCATTACAGATGAGAGTAAGAGTGTGGAGTATTTCATGTGCTGTTCCTTTTTTGTGTGTAAATGGCTAGCGATCTTCATCACTGCTTTGGGAGTCATCGTATGGATCGAGATGAATAAGAGGATGAACCGTATTGTCAGGAAAAAGTTCGATAACGGCAAGTTCGATTTTATCTCCGACTTGATGGGCATCGAATAATGAGGTACTGACGTTAAATACAATGTGCACGCTGATGTAAATCTCTGAGCCGGAACGCCGAGTCCGAAGGTCATGATAGGAGTTGATCGCTATCTCGTTATCCAGAATGGACTGAATTTTACTAACGCTTTGGGCATCGAGTGCGGCATCGAGGAGCATCATGATCCCTTCTTTGATGAGGGGAAATGCCGAATAGAGCATATAGATACTGATTCCGATCCCCAAGATAGGATCGATGAAGGTGTAATCGGTCAAGGCAATAAAAGCCAACGACCCTAATACGGCTCCGTTGCTGAGCAAATCGGTTTTATAATGCAGGGCATCGGCTTTGATAACCATATTGCCCGTTTGCTTGGCAACGTAGTTCAAAAAAACAACTAAACCGGCCGTGATGACGATGGAGACGACCATAACGGCCAATGAAGCATCAAGGTGGGTAATGACACTTCCCTGCACCATCTTGGATATGGCTTCATACAAAATAAACAGTGCCGAGAGGCTGATGATCGTCCCCTCGATGACCGCGGCAAGAGGCTCAAGCTTTTTACGGCCGAAATTAAATTTTTCGTCAGGTTCTTTATCGGCATTATGAAGGGCAAAATAGTTAAAGGCGGAAACGACAAGGTCGAGTAACGAATCAATGGCCGATGCGAGTACGGCAACCGAACCGCTGATGACCCCGACGGTGAGTTTCATTGCCACGAGAACAAACGCGACGCTGCTGGAGATAAGTGTGGCTTTTTTTTCAATACGCATGGGGGGATTTTATCGAAATATTGTTAAAATTTCTGCTTTAACATGCAGGAGTTGATTGTGGATTTACAAGCGGTTCGCCAAGAACGTGAACGATGGATGACATGGAAAAACATAGCACCTTTGCGTGAGGCAATACAGCAACTTCCAACCATCAATGCAACGGTCACATTGGGTGACACGGTCACCCTGAGCAGTGATGAAGAGATAGATCTGCATGCGTTGGAAAAAACAGCGCGACTGATGATGCCGTGGCGCAAAGGGCCGTTTTATTTGTTCGGCCTTTTTATCGATACGGAATGGCGCAGTGATCAAAAATACAATTTTCTCCGTCCCCATTTCAATCTTCATGGGAAAAAAGTAGCCGATATCGGGTGCAACAACGGCTATTATATGTTTCGGTTTTTAGAAGACACACCGGCTAAAGTGGTCGGATTTGACCCCTCCGCACTCTTTAAATCGCAATTTGATCTGATCAACCATTTTGTTAAAAGCGATATTGTCTATGAGCTGCTCGGCGTGGAGCATTTGCCTTTTTACGAAGAAAAATTTGATGTAATTTTCTGCTTAGGCGTCCTATATCATCGCAGCGATCCTGTCGCCATGCTCAAAGCTCTTTTTCAAGGGCTTGAGAAGGGGGGCGAACTGTATCTGGATACGTTTATCATCGACGGTGAAGAACCGTATGCCCTTTGTCCGAGTGAAAGTTACTCAAAAATAACGAATGTTTATTTTGTCCCCACCCTCAAAGCATTGGAAAATTGGTGTATCCGTGCCGGATTTAAAGAGTTTGAAATATTGGGAACAGTCGTCACGACATCAGAAGAACAACGCAAAACCGATTGGATAGAATCGCAAAGTCTTGAAAATTTTCTTGATCCGGACGATAGTAGCAAAACAGTAGAAGGATATCCTGCGCCTAAGCGTGGTTACGTTCGAATTAAAAAGGGGCAGTAGTGGCAGAAGAAGTAATCGAAGAAGTGCATGACGATTTATTGCATTTAATGAACAGAGAGCAAAGCAGTTTGCTCACTCACGTGAAAATTAATAACGCATACAGCGGAGAAGTTGTCAAACTCGATATCGGGTATGCTAAAGTGGTGTTGAATACGCTAGACATTATGAAAGCAGATGAATTGGGATTGGTACACGGAGGATTTATCTTCAGCGCGGCTGATTTTGCGGCTATGGCAGCCGTCAATGAGCCAAATGTTGTTTTGGCCTCATGCAATTGTTTGTTTCTCTCACCGGTACGCGTAGGGGACCAAGTCGTTTTTGAAGCCGAAGAGCATCAAAAAGAGGGGCGAAAGCGGACGGTTCACGTGAAAGGATCGGTGTATGACATCAAGGTGTTTGAAGGGGAATTCAAAACCGTTATTACCGAACGCCATGTATTGCGTCTGGATTTATTAAAAAATATCGATGATATACGCAAGTAGTCTCATGAACTACAGCATTCGAAGCCAGTAATCGACATTACGCTGTTCATGGGATAGCGTCGTTGTTCCTCCATGGCCGGGATAGAGGGTTTTGTCATACGGTATTTTGGCCATTTTTTCCAAACTTTTTTTCATTTCTTTGGGATCAGAGTAGGGGAAATCATAGCGTCCGATCGAATTATGAAATAAAAAATCACCGCTGAAAATCGCATCCCCGATTTCAATCATCGAACACCCTGGACAATGACCCGGAAAATGGTGGAACTTCACTTGAATTCCCTCTATGTCAAACGTCTCATCCCCATGCACTTCTACATCTGGCGTTGAGGGGGGGAGCCCAGGCATAAAGGTACTGCTTTGGAGTAAAAAAACATCTCCTTCAGGGGTATAGAGGGGAATATTCAGTTCGGTTTGCAGTTCATGATTGCTCCATACATGATCGAAGTGGCCATGGGTATTGAGAATGGCGATGGGGTTGGTAACATTAGCCATGACCCATTCGGTTGCATCCACGCCCGGATCGATAATAATATCTTTTCCATCTATTTTTACGATGTAGCAATTGGTTTGATAGGGGCCCATGGGGTGTTTGAGAATTTCCATAAATGTTGCTCTTTTTTAGTCGGATTCTAGCATAATTGCACCATGGAACTCTATGCAACTTTGGAACACGTGCTAACGATTCAGCAACCGTCTGAAAAGATCAATGCTTTTAAACTATTTTATTCCCATTATTCAGCAGGTAACGTTCATCGGCAAACAGCTGCAATACCACGGGAATTCGACAAACCGTCGTATCACGGATTTTGCTCTATATGCGATCCCAAAGAGGTCCCCAAACGTACAAAGCTGGGAACGGCACACGGGCAGATACTATTATTGCATGCGATTGCGCATATCGAATACAGTGCCATCGATTTAGCACTGGATGCCGCCTATCGGTTCAGGGATATGGGGGATGAGTTCATATCGGACTGGCTTAAAGTAGCGGACGATGAAGTGCGTCATTTTGAAATGATCGATGCCCTATTGCAGGAACTGGGAAGTTATTACGGGGAACATCCTGTGCATGACGCGCTGTTTGAAGCGTCCCAGCGAACCGTGAATGTATTGGAGCGAATGGCGGTAGTTCCTCGCTATCTTGAAGCCAATGGATTGGATGCCACTCCCCTTATATTAAAAAAGCTGGAGCAATATCAGCAGGACCCGATGGTTTCAAAAATCATGAAAGCATTACAGATAATATTAGACGAAGAGGTGGATCATGTGCTGCGCGGTGACCGTTGGTTTCATGTCGCCTGCGAACAGGAAAATGTTCATCCTGATATCTATTTTGAGATTATTGAACGCCACTATCCCAAAAGTTTCCCGCGTAAAGTCGCGATTAACTGTGATGCGCGAAAATGTGCAGGATTTGAGTGCCGCGAATTGGAAAAAATTTCGTTGGTAAAATGTTAACAACTTAATATAGAAAATTAGTTATAATGCAAATTGTTTATAAACGAATAAGGTGCCGGTGTGACTAAATATGAGCTTATCAGCCGTTTTTTAGAGAATTTTATCAGTGATGAGGTTCGTAAAACCGGCATCCAAAAAGTCGTTCTTGGTCTTAGCGGCGGATTAGACTCGGCCGTTGTTGCAGTCTTGGCACAGCGTGTTTTCGGCGATAGTCTGCTGTGTGTCAAAATGCCTTCCCATTATTCGTCACTCAGCAGTTTGAATGATGCGGATGCGTTATGTGAAACATTCAACATTCGTTCGGAAACGTGCAGTATTGAGCCTATGTTGCGCTGTTGCGAATCAAGTGACATGTCACCGTTGCGGATTGGAAATTTTTCAGCGCGTCTTCGGATGGCAACACTGTTTGATATATCGGCACGAGAAGGGGCCTTGGTTCTGGGGACAAGCAATAAAAGTGAGCTGATGCTCGGATACGGGACGCTGTACGGTGATTTGGCCAGTGCCATCAATCCGATCGGTGATTTGTACAAGACCGAAGTTTTTGAACTAGCGCGTCATCTGAAGGTGAATGATTCCATCATTTCGAAACCTCCCTCCGCTGATTTATGGGAAGGGCAGAGTGATGAATCGGAAATCGGCTATCCGTATGCCGATTTGGATCGGGTTTTAAAAGGGTATGTGGAAGCGCGTCACACGCGTGAAGAACTCATCCATGCAGGAGAAAATCCGGTATTGGTGGATATGGTGATCGAACGAATCTATAAAAATCAATTTAAGCGGAAAATGCCGATTATTGCCAAATTGACATCACGAACGATTAACCATGATTTTAATTATCCAAGAGATATAACTTTATAAGGAGCATCCTGTGAGTATTCCGTTTTTTAGAGTCGAAGTGGGTGGAGACGAGCGTGAAAAGATTGATGAAGTATTGGATGGCGAGGTCCCTAATATTGTTGAAGATTTAGAGTCTGCCTTCGAATCGTATATCGGTGCGTCGTATGCTTTGGCAACGTCACACGGAACATCGGCATTGCATTTGGCAATGTTGGCAATTGATTTAAAGCGGGGAGACAAGGTGATCTGTTCGATCAACGCGTTTCCTTCAATTCCTGAAGTGGTACGCCATTTTGATGCTGAGCCGATTTTCATCGATATTGATCCTGATACGTATATCATCGATTTGGAGAAACTGGAGAGTTATCTATCGATTAATAAATCGAAAAAACTCAAAGCGGTTATTGTCTCCCATGCGGCGGGTCAGAGTATTGATCTTGACCGTTTGTATGAAATTGCAAAATTATATGACGTTAAAGTTGTCGAAGATGCTTCGGATGCACTGGGGGCTACGTATAAAGGGCAAAAAATCGGTTCTACGGGTGCCGATATCACGTGTTTTGATTTCAGCCCCCATTTGCGCAAGAATGTTTGTAACGGCGGTATGCTGGTCAGTGATGACGAAGACATTATAGAACGGGCACGATTATTGCGCTATCACGCCATGGAAGTCGAAGATGATTCTTTAGGGTATGTCTATGACGTAACCGATATCGGAAGCCAATATTCGATCAGTCCTCTGGATGCCGCTACGATACTCGTACAGCTTGAAAAGCAGGATGATATTATCGCACGGCAGCAGGAAATTGCCGCTATTTTCAATGAACGGCTTGAAGGGGCTGCGCACATCACCCTTCCGGTCGTGACGCAAGATCATGCTTTCTCCCTTTATATTCTGAAAATCGATAAGAATCGTGATTCATTTGCCCGTGAGTTAAAAGAGCGCGGAATTGACACGGGACTCCATTATATCCCCTTGCATTTGCTGAGCTACTATAAAAGCAAATATTCGTTGCGCATCAACGATTTTCCCGTCGCATTGCGTAATTACAGCCAAGTGCTCTCCATCCCCAACTATGCCGCGTTGAGTGATGATGAAGTGGAAGAGATTTGCGACGCCATTTTGGAAGTGGCTTCGACACGCGTTTGAAACGTTCACTCACTTTTTGGATAGAGGGGTATTTCTATCGCCCCTCACTCCTCCAACGGCTCCTTTCTTTTGTACTATTACCCGCGAGTTGGCTCTACTGTTTTTTTGCATGGCTTCGCTATGGCTTAAGCGTCCCTGTACATTATGGGATTGCCGTGGTCAGTATTGGCAACCTGACCGTCGGCGGAAGCGGTAAAACACCGTTGGTCAGTGCGTTGGCCCTTCGGTATACTAAGCCTGCGATTGTTTTGCGGGGGTATGGCCGCCGTAGCCGAGGATTGGTTGTCGTGAGAGATGAAACGGGAATCGTGTGCGATGTCGATGAGAGCGGAGATGAAGCGATGCTTTATGCTCAAAATCTCCCTCATGCTATTGTTATAGTGAGCGAAAAACGGACAGAGGGGATACTCCGGGCCAAAGCCATGGGATGTGAGGTCGTGTTTCTCGATGACGGCTATGGAAAACACACCATTCAAAAACTTGATTTGCTGATCAGTGTCGAAACCTCCAACCCATTTTGCCTTCCCAGCGGTCCCTATCGTGAGCGGTTGTGGAGGGGAAAAGAGGTCGTTGTGATCGATGAAAACCGTTCGTTTATACGGAAGGTACACGTCGAGAATCCGACCGAAAAAATGGTATTAGTAACGGCCATTGCCCGTCCTGAACGGCTTGACCCCTATTTGCCGGTTGTATTCGAAAAAAGATATTTTGAAGACCACCATTTTTTTACGAAACAAGAGTTAGAAGCGATTATTGCCGAAACGGGTGCGACAAGTTTGCTCGTTACTCAGAAAGACTTTGTTAAAATAGCGGCATTTAAACTGCCGATCACACGGCTGTTACTTGAGTTGGACCTCAGTGCCGAATTAATCAATACCGTAGAGGAGTATGTACATGCAGCGCAAGATTGAAACCGTCAAAACCCTGATGGATGCAATGCCGTTTATCAAAGAATTCAGAGATGAGATTGTTGTTATCAAATACGGCGGTTCTGCTCAAAGTTCGGATGAGTTGAAGGCAAAATTTGCTCAGGATATTGTTTTATT
>DASUMY010000041.1:0-6685 GCA_036277435.1 Sulfuricurvum sp. | reverse complement strand
TTGAGGCAATGTTGCTAGAGTATCCAGTTGAGCAACCTCTTTTTTGGTCCCTTTTTGATACGCCATACCTGATTCGACTCTCCACTCGTTGTTGAGAAGATAATCGGCTTGCAGATCGAATCCGATGATGCGTGCGTCGATGTTGGCCCACGGTGAAAGGGTTTGAATGCCAGATGTCGAAGTAACCGTTTGATTTTTATACTGATAGATGAAATCTTTTAGATCGCTGTAAAATGCTGTCCCTTTGATATGGAAATTTCCGGCAGTATGTTCAGCTCCTAAATCGATCTCACGGTTGACCGTTTCGTTTAAATTATCATGCAAAATGGAGGTTGCAGTCATTGAACCGATTGGAGTAGCTGATGTTGGCCAATAGAGCTCTTTTGCATCGGGAACACGTACCGATTGTCCAAGACCGACAAAAACATTGGTTAGTGGTGAATAGTTGTATTTGGCCATCAGATTGGCACTGATATTGTTATACTCTTTGTCTTTTGCGGTTGCCATTAATGTTTGATCGGCATCGATGGTGGTGTCATCATAGCGAGCACCTCCGCTGATATCGTATTGACCGATTGATTTGGAGGCTTTGGCGTAAAGTGCAATATTTTTTGTATCGACATCGGGGAGAATGACCGATGTCATGGCTGCCGGAGTCATAGTCATACCTACACTTGGATCGACAGAAAGAACATTCATGGTTTTTGTCCCGTTCCAATTACGGATACTGCTATCCAAACCGACCGATACTTTCACACTATTGATATTGAGAGTATTTTCAATCGAAGCCCCTTGCATAGTTGCTTCGACAGGCGCTACCGTTGGCTCTTCCATTGTTGTTACGTAGCTCGTACCAGTAGCCGGATTTGTAAAGCTTGTACTGGTATCCCAATTTCTAAAATTGGTTCCCATAACATGTTTGACTTTGGAGTGATAGGCTTCGATTTTGAGTTCATCGGAATAATCAGAGAGATTAAAGAGTTGGTACGCAGCTTTGAACATATCGGTATCATCGACTTGTGCATCCATCGGATAACGGGGATAGAGAACATCATCGGCGCGGTCACCGAAGTAGCTGAGTGTCAGTTTTTGATTATCACCGATTTTTCCGACAATTTTAGTCCAAAAATTGTTGCGATCATACGCATCCATATCTTTGTAGGCAGCATCATATTCTTGTGCCGGAGATTTGGCTAAAAGCTCTGTCTGCTCCGCCAGGGTGCGTCCTTCTCCATCCTTGTATTGTCCGGATGTTTCACGGCTGAATCCAACAAGGGCCTGAACCGTATCGTTGCCCCCTTCCAGCGTTGTGGAAATTTTACGGTAATCAAAGCTGCCGAGTGTCGTTGAAACTTCGCCATGCAGCCCTTTTTCCGGATCTTTCGTTACAACATTGATTTTACCGCCGAGGCTGCCGAACTGGGTTACGTCAAACGGACCCTCTTGCACTTCGACGCTTTTGATTTGGCTCGAAGAGACATGCATGGCAGGCGGGTCCATACGGTTAGGGCAGGCGCCGCACACTTTGGCGTCGTCAATAGTGACATTGATATTGTCTTTTCTAAACCCGCGGAGGATGATGTCGTTACCAACACCGCTGTTACGGACATGGGTGATTTCGGGAAGGGTCGCGGAGAGCATTTCTGCCAAATCGCTTTGACGTGAAAATTTGACCATCTCATCTGCACTGAGATTTTTGCTGTCCGCTTTGGAAGCATCACCTTCTACGGTGATTTTTTGAATGACTACAGGTTCAGTGGCGAGAGCAGCCACGGCCGCCAAAGAGAGGAGAGAAAAGTTCTTCATATACTAATTCCTTACGACTATATGGAAGAAAGTATAGAAAAGAAGTGTTACATTAGTGTTAAGAGATTATAATTCGAATCATGAAATACAATATCAAAAAAATCATTTTAACGGCTCTCTTGCTAGCGGCTTCAGGCTATTTTCTTTTTACGGGATTCAGTATCTTATTCCATTAGAGATTTAATACGCGAAAGGAATTCATCCCTTTCGCTACGCTTGCCGCTGTGGCACTAAAGCTAGCCCTGACGGGCAGAATTAGTCTATACGTAACGATACCTCTTCTGGAAACTGCATCGTTACGCAGTGAAGTGATCCGTGCTGACGGATTAACACGGAGCAGTCGATAGGGATGATATCCCGTCCCCGGAACGCTTTTTCACAAATGGCGATGGCTTGGGCATCATGCACATCGTTGTACACCGGGAGCAATACGGCATCGTTGATGATCAAGAAGTTGGCATACGTCGCAGGAAGCCGCTCATCATCGTAAAATACAGGGGAACACATAGGCAGTGCGATAAGTTCAAACGGTTCGCCCTCGATATCGCGCAGTGCCTGCAACTCCTCCTCCATTTTTTTCAATGCTTCGTAATGTTCATCATTCTTGTCATCGCATTTGACATACATGATCGTATCGGTGTCGATGAAACGGGCAAGGGTGTCGATATGGCTGTCAGTATCGTCTCCCGCCAAATAACCGTGATGAAGCCATAGAATCTGTTCGACCCCGAACTCTTTTTTCAACAGCGCTTCGGTTTGTGCTTTGGAAAGATGTGTGTTGCGGTTAGGGTTGAGGAGACACTCCGCAGTAGTGAGAAGCGCCCCTGCGCCATTGCTTTCAACGCCGCCCCCTTCGAGTATGAGATCGATGGTTTTCATGGGGGTCCCATATACGTGGGCAATGGATCTGCTCATTGCATTATCACGCGCAGCATCGAACTTTCCGCCCCATCCGGTAAACGTGAAATCCAGCAGCAGCGCTTCATCTTCCTCTTCGTCAATGACACTCAGAGCACTGCAGTCTCTGGCCCAGGTGTCATTCGTCTGATAGGGGACGAAAATGAGATTTGTCTGATCGCTGAAATAGCTTTTAACGACGTCGATATCATCACAGATGATGAGGCAGGGTTCATAGCGGGCAACGGCAGCGGCAATATTGACAAAACACTGACGCGCTTCTTCGAGATAGGGTGCCCAGTCGCTTTGGGGATGGGGGAAAATCAGTTGAACAAAACTTTGAGGTTCGAATTCGGCAGGAAAGTAGCGCATTAAGTGACCTTGGAATATAATATCTATATGGGAACGATTAAACTTAGCCATAAGGCATTGATACATAATTTTGACATTATCGCACACCAAGTTGGTGCAAAAGATAAAATTGCATTGGTGTTGAAAGACAATGCCTACGGCCACGGGGCACGGCTGATTGCCCAAAAAGCCAAAGAATACGGGATTACGCAGGCTGTTGTGAGGCTTGAATCGGAAGCGGTCGAAATTGCCGAGTTTTTTGACAATATTTTGATTTTGGGGGATCTCCCATCACAGCCGAATGGATCATTCAGCTATGTAATTAATGCGTTAGAGTCGATTGCGAAATTTCCCAGCGGTACGCGTGTAGAGCTCAAAGTCGATACGGGGATGCACCGTAACGGGGTCCGAATCGATGAGATCGAGACGGCATTTAAGCGCATGCAGGAGCAAGGGCTTGTCTGTGTAGGGGTGATGAGTCACTTTAAGAGCGCCGACACGCTTAGTTCGGAATGGTTCTGGCAGCGCAAGGCATATGATGAGGTAAAAATCAAGGCAGATGCGTTAGCAAAACAATACGGCTGGAGAATACGATTCCATATTTCCAACTCCGCAGGCGCGTTTCGTTCATCGGCGTGTGAAGACGATATGGTTCGTATCGGAATTGCACTCTATGGATGTTTGCAGATGGATTTAACGTTGCCGCAGCCCGAATTAAAACCGGTTCTATCGCTATGGGGGGATAGAATTGCGACGAGAGTGTTGCGTCTAGGTGAGCGCATAGGGTATAACGGTATTTATGAAGCCATGGAAGATGAGGTGGTATCGACCTACGATTTGGGATATGCAAACGGTTTGAATCGTTTAGCATCCAACCGTTACGTAACGCCGCAGGGGGTTGCGCTTCGGGGGCGCATCTCGATGGACAGTGCCGCATTTGCAAGTGATGCCGAAGAACTGTTAATCTTTAACGATGCCAATGAATACGCCCGTGCCGTCGGCACGATCGGCTATGAGATATTGGCGTGTCTGGATAAAAATCTAAAAAAAGAGTGGGTGGATTAAGAGGTGATTTTGACAATCGCTTCAATAAAGATCGCTCCATCCAGCCGCATGTCAATCAGCTTCTCCAGCTGATCTTCGTCATCAATATACCCCAGTACTTTCGCATCAAACAAGTAGTGTTCGGCTACTTTCTGAATCTCTTCTGCATTCTTAGGGTGGACCAAGAGATAGTTGGCATCTAGGTTTTCGGCAAGAACCGCTTCGGTTATGGAGGCGACGTAGAGGGCAAATCGTATTTTATTGGCACGCAAATAGGCGATAACATCGAGATTTTCCGGAGCAAAGAAGAGGGCAATCACCGAATTGGAGGGCGTTTTGTCAATCGCTTCGATCGATTCGATATGATAAAAACGTTCAGAGGGGATGAGGGGATGACCGAAAAGCAGCATATTAAACCTCCATGCATTCGCGTGAGCAGTAGTATTTACCGTCGCGTATAAATGTTTCTTTGATATCCACATAGGTACCGCATGTCGCACAGGGGATCATTGCTTCATCGGTAGGATGATCCTGCTGCGGCGGTTTGGGAAGACTCTTCTTTTTAAAGAACACAAAATAAGCGGCAGCCAAGACACCGGCAAAAAGTAAAAATTTCAACATGGTTACGACTCGATGAGAAGATAATGGCGGTGCTCCGCCTCTATGATTTTATAATGTAACGATTCGTCCACTTCATCATATACTTTTTCCCCTTTGTAAAAGAGCAAAAGAGTCCCCTCCTGGCGAAACGGTTCGGAGAGCTTGAGCAGCATCTTCGTATCGGTAACGGCACGGGAGGTGATGAGGTCATACGGCTTAGGGGAGAGCTGTTCTGCCCGAACGGCTTTGACCTCGACATTCTCAAGCCCCAAATCCGCTTTCACAAACTGCAAAAAACTGGCACGCTTGCTCAAAGGCTCTACGAGGGTAAACTGGGTCTTTTCCATCCCCATGGCCAGTATCATCCCGGGGAAACCGGCACCCGTGCCGATATCCATGACGGTTTTTACCTCAGGAAGAAACGTGATAGGGGTGATCGCATCGACAATAAAATGATCAATCTGATCCAGTGTTTTGGCTCCTGTGAGATTATGCACTTTATTCCATTTGGTAAGAAGCTCTTTATAGGTTTGGGCATATTCATAAAAGCGGTCAGAAACAGTGACATTGTTCTGTCGCATCAAACGGTGTAAATTAGTCAAGGAAATGCCCCATATGGTCTTTTTTGGTTTGGAGATACTTTTCGTTATAGGGGTTGGAGTCGATGATCACGGGTATACGCTCGACTATTTCAACATGCAGATCTTCTACAATGGACACTTTAGCCGGATTGTTCGTTAACAGTCTGATTTTAGTCAGACCGAAATCCTGAAAAATCTCTTTGACGACATCGTAGGTTCGTTCATCGGGTGCAAAGCCCAGCTCGATATTGGCTTCGATCGTATTTCGTCCCTGATCTTGGAGGGCATACGCATTGATTTTATTCACCAAACCGATATTGCGGCCTTCCTGGCGATGGTAAATGATCAATCCCCCCTCTTGGGAAATGAGTTCCAATGCTTTATGAAGCTGATTGTTGCAATCGCATTTGATACTGCCCAGCGTATCGCCGGTCAGACATTCGGAGTGAATTCTCACCAGCGGAGCATCTTGGTGTTCAAAGTTGTCCGTAAAGATGGCTAAATGTTCTTGACACCCTTCTTTATACGCTCTCACTTTAAAGTGGCCGTACTGGCTGGGAAGATTGGCAATCGCAGATTTTTCAAAATAGGGTGTTGTTTTCATTGGTGTCATTATAATGTCCGTTTCTGAAAAAATGGTTTATTAAACATAGTGGCGGTACAATCTTCCCTTTATTTTTGCATCGGAGCCTTATTATGGATCGTTTACGCCGAACGCGTTTGAATTCTCATCTCAGATCACTGGTGCGCGAAACGCACGTTCGAGCGGATGATTTTATCTATCCGCTGTTTGTCAAGCCGGGGGAGGGGATTAAAACGGAAGTCTCATCGATGCCCGGTGTCTATCAGATGAGTCTGGATGAAATTTTAAAAGAGTGTGAGGTGCTTCAGGCATTGGGGATTCACTCGATTATTCTGTTCGGCATTCCGGAGGTCAAAGATTCGGTCGGATCGGATGCCCTGTGCGATCATGGGATTATCGCGACGGCGGTTCGTGCTATAAAGCGTGCCTACCCCAAAATGTTCGTGGTCACCGATCTGTGTTTTTGCGAATATACCGATCACGGCCATTGCGGCATTTTGGATCATGTGCATGAAACGGTAGACAATGATTTGACATTGAGTATTTCAGGCCAGCAGGCACTGGTGCATGCACGTGCGGGTGCCGATATGATTGCCCCATCAGGGATGATGGACGGCATTATTACCACGCTTCGGGATGCATTGGACGCGGGCGGGTATGTGAATCTTCCCATTATGAGCTATTCGACCAAATTTGCGAGCGGCTATTACGGACCGTTTCGCGATGTAGCCGAATCGGTTCCGAGTTTCGGTGACCGTTCAACCTATCAGATGGATCCGGCCAACCGCCGCGAAGCGATACGGGAGAGTTTGATCGATGAGGC